>NZ_JBYTEO010000005.1:0-121721 GCF_058791355.1 Pseudomonas sp. EB271-G4-1 | reverse complement strand
CACCCCCCCCCACCAACCCCCCCCCCCCCCCCCCCCCCCCCCCCCCCCCCCCCCCCCCTCCCCCCCCCCCCCCGCTCCCACAGTTGATTGAGGTGGGGTTAGAGCACCGAAGCGGTCTGCGCCAGTTTCGGCTGGCGATACAGGTCCAGCAGCACCTGGTCGAGCACCGACGATGCGCCAAACGGTGCCTTGTCGTTGAGAATCGCTACCACCGCCCAGGTGTTGCCGTTGATGTCGCGGCTGAAGCCGGCGATCGCCCGCACGGTGTTCAAGGTGCCGGTCTTGACGTGGGCTTCACCGCGCATCGCGGTGGTCTTCAGGCGTTTGCGCATGGTGCCGTCGGTACCGGCAATCGGCATTGAGGCGATGTACTCGGCGGCATAAGGGCTGCGCCAGGCGGCCTGCAGCATCGACGCCATTTCCCGGGCACTGACACGTTCGGCACGAGACAGCCCGGAGCCGTTCTCCATCACCAGGTGCGGCGCGGTGATGCCTTTCTTCGCCAACCACTGGCGCACCACGCGCTGGGCGGCCTTGGCGTCGTCGGCGTCGGCGTCGGTGCGGTACTTCTGGCCCAGGCTCAGGAACAGCTGCTGGGCCATGGTGTTGTTACTGTATTTGTTGATGTCGCGGATGATTTCCGCCAGATCCGGCGAGAAGGCCCGGGCCAGTACCTTGGCGCCCTTGGGCGTTGCCGCCAGCACGTCCTTACCCTGGATGCTGCCGCCCAGTTCTTTCCAGATCGCGCGCACGGCACCGGCCGTGTAGGTCGCGTGGTCCAGCAATGACAGGTAGGTTTGCGAGCTGCAGCCATCACCCAACTGGCCACCGACGGTCACGGTCACGCTGCCATCGGCCTGGGGCACCGGGTTGTAGCGCACGCCGCCGGTGCATTGCTTGGAATTGATCGCCTTGACCTGGTTTTCGATGCGGATGCTGGCAATCGGTGGTTCCACGGAGACCAGCACCCGGCCGCCATCGTTGCGCGCCACGAAACGCAGGGCCTTGAGGTTGACCAACAACGCATCGGGCTTGACCAGGAACGGCTTGTTCTCGTCGTTGCCGTCGTCGTTGAACTCGGGCAGTTGCGGTTGCACGAAGAAGTTCTTGTCCAGGACCAGGTCGCCGGTCACCTGGGTCACGCCGTTGGCGCGCAGGTCGCGCATCAGCAGCCAGAGTTTTTCCATGTTCAGCTTCGGATCACCGCCACCCTTGAGGTAGAGGTTGCCGTTGAGGATGCCGCCGCTCAGGGTGCCATCGGTATAGAACTCGGTTTTCCACTGGTGATTGGGGCCGAGCATTTCCAGGGCCGCGTAAGTGGTGACCAGCTTCATGGTCGACGCCGGGTTGACCGAGACGTCGGCGTTGAAAATGGTCGGGGTGCCGGGGCCGTTGAGCGGAATCATCACCAGCGACAGGGCGTTGTCCTGCAATTTGCTGGCCTTGAGGGCTTTTTCGACATTGGGCGACAGGCTGGTGTTGATCTGATCAGCGGAAACGGGGAGGGCCAGGGGGAAAAGCAGGCCGGCCAGGAGCAATGGACGCAACGATTTGATCATGTAAATAAAACCCTACAGCCGAGGGGGAAAAAGACGAGGGCATGAAGATAAATTCCCTCAGTAGTCATGAAAGTGTCGGCATTATGCCCCAAGGTGCTACAGCGTGTGCCGTGCGTGGGGCCTCCAATCGGCTATTTTTTACCGACGGTAGGCATCGCGGCCCAGAGAATCGGGCAATTGGCGGCTTAAACTGCTAAAGTGCGGCCCGTTATTACTTAAGAGGATTGTTCCAATGGCGACTAACCGTTCCCAGCGTCTGCGCAAAAAATTGTGCGTCGATGAATTTCAAGAGCTGGGTTTCGAACTGAACCTGGATTTCAAGGAAGATCTGTCCGAAGAAGCCATTGATGCCTTCCTCGAGGCCTTCCTTAAAGAAGCCATGGAAGCCAACGGTCTGGGCTATGTCGGCGGTGATGACTACGGTCTGGTTTGCCTGATCAAGCGTGGCTCGGTCAGCGCTGAACAGCGCGCTGCCGTTGAAGCCTGGCTCAAAGGCCGCACCGAGCTGACCAGTGTTGAAGTCAGCCCGCTGCTGGACGTCTGGTACCCGGAAAAGCCGATCAATCCGGTAGCTTGATGTTCTGAAAAAATCGGCGACCCTTGAGTCGCCGTTTTTTTTGGATCAAAAGATCGCAGCCTCGTTTCACTCGTCAGCTCCTACAGGGCCACGCGTTCAATGTAGGAGCTGCCGAAGGCTGCGATCTTTCAGCTTTTACTCCAATTCAGAATCACCAGCGTCACCACCCCCGCCACAATTCCCCAGAACGCCGAACCGATGGAAAACAGCGTCAGCCCCGATGCCGTGACCATGAAGGTAATCAGCGCCGCTTCACGTTCCTTCGCCTCGCTCATGGCGATGCTCAAGCCATTGATGATCGAACCGAACAACGCCAGTGCGGCAATCGACAGCACCAGCTCCTTGGGCAAAGCGGCAAACAACGCTGCCAGCGTCGCGCCGAACACACCGGCGATGCCATAGAAAATCCCGCACCAGACCGCCGCCGTGTAGCGTTTGTTGCGATCCTCATGGGCATGTGGCCCGGTGCAGATCGCCGCGCTGATGGCAGCCAGGTTGATCCCGTGGGAACCGAATGGCGCCAGCAACAACGAGGCGATGCCGGTGGTGGTGATCAGCGGCGAGGCCGGCACGTTGTAACCGTCGGCGCGCAGCACGGCGATGCCCGGCATGTTTTGCGAAGTCATCGCGACCACGAACAACGGGATGCCGATACTGATGGTCGCGGCCAGGGAGAAATGCGGTGTGGTCCACACAGGCGTGGCCACTTCCAGGTGGAACGCGCTGAAGTCCAGCAACCCCATGACCCCGGACAACGCCGTGCCGATCAGCAATGCGCCCAATACTGCATAACGCGGCGACAGGCGCTTGACCACCAGGTAGGTAAAGAACATGCCCAGCACCAGCGCGGTGCGATGCTGGGCCGCGACGAAAATCTCGCTGCCGATCTTGAACAGGATCCCCGCCAGCAAAGCCGCCGCCAGGGACGCCGGAATCTTTTTCACCAGGCGCTCGAAACTGCCGGTCAGCCCGCAAATGGTCACCAGCACTGCGCAGGTGATATAGGCACCGATCGCTTCACCGTAGGTCACGCCCCCCAGGCTGGTGATCAGCAGAGCCGCGCCCGGGGTGGACCAGGCAATGGTGATGGGGGTGCGATAGCGCAACGACAGGCCGATCGAGCACACCGCCATGCCGATGGATATCGCCCAGATCCACGAGGAAATCTGCCCGCTGGTCAGCCCGGCTGCTTGCCCGGCCTGGAACATCAGCACCAGTGAACTGGTGTAGCCAGTCATCATGGCGATGAACCCGGCGACGATGGCCGATGGCGATGTGTCGGCCAGGGGGCGCAGTTGCGTGTGCGTGGCGTCTGTCATGACAGCGTTGTTCCTTGTTCAGGCTGCGAATTCTGCTTTAAAGCCTAAACTCAAACGTAATGGATCGTTGCGATACAGCGGAAGTGACAAACAGCCGTACAGTCGTGTTGGCACCAGCCATTGTGTACAATCGCAGTGTTTTTTACGCGATACTTGCCAGCGACCCACTGTGCCGTATTACAGTCACCGTCAATTCGCCGCAGTTCTCCCGACTCGAGTGCCCATGAACGAACAGTTGCAACCCCTAAAGAAACAGCCGCGCGCAGGCAAAGCCGGCCGCAGCGGAACCCAGGACGATATTGTCTACGCGCATATCTTCGAGGCTATCCTCGAACAGCGCCTGGCGCCCGGCACCAAGTTGAGCGAAGAAGCGCTGGGGGAAATTTTCGGGGTCAGCCGCACCATCATTCGCCGCGCGCTGTCGCGCCTGGCCCATGAAGGCGTGGTATTGCTGCGTCCCAATCGCGGTGCTGTCGTTGCCAGCCCGAGTGTCGAAGAGGCGCGCCAGGTGTTCATGGCCCGGCGCCTGGTGGAACGTGCGATCACTGAACTGGCGGTTCAACACGCCACCGCCGAGCAAATTGCCGAATTGCGCCAGATGGTCAACGACGAGCGCGACAGTTTCTCCCGTGGCGATCGTGGTGCCGGCATCCGCCTGTCTGGCGAGTTCCACCTGAAGCTGGCCGAAGCGGCAAAAAACGCCCCGCTGATCAGCTTCCAGCGCAGCCTGGTGTCCCAGACTTCGCTGATCATCGCCCAGTACGAAAGCGGCAACCGTTCCCACTGCTCCTACGACGAACACACCCAACTGATCGACGCCATTGAAAAGCGCGACGCTGAACTGGCGGTGAACCTGATGATGCATCACATGGATCACATCGACAGCAAGCTCAATCTCGATGAAGAAAGTGCGTCAGATGATTTGCATGCGGTGTTCTCGCATTTGCTGCAGACCAAGAAGCCGGGGCGTTCGCCAGCCAAGCTTTGAAAGATCGCAGCCTCGTTTCACTCGACAGCTCCTACAGAGGAATGCATTCCATGTAGGAGCTGCCGAAGGCTGCGATCCTTTGATCTTTCTGGCAGCCAATAAAAATCCCCCGGACTTTAGAGTGCGGGGGATTTTTCATGCCCGAAAAACCTAGCGCTGATGCACCAGATTCCCCGCCGCATAAGTCTGCAACACCGTCCGGTCATCCCCCAGGGTCATTAACACAAACAACGTCTCGGCAATATTATTGGCCTGCTGCAGGCGATAGCCCAGCAACGGCGTGGCGTTGTAGTCCAGCACCAGGAAGTCGGCGTCGGTGCCCGGCTGCAGATTGCCGATCTTGTCTTCAAGACGCAGCGCACGGGCGCCGCCGAGGGTGGCCAGGTACAGCGACTTGAACGGGCTCAGGCGCGCGCCTTGCAGCTGCATGACCTTGTAGGCCTCGTTCAGCGTTTGCAGCAGCGAGAAACTGGTGCCGCCGCCTACATCGGTGCCGATGCCGACGTTGAGTTTGTGCTTCTCGGCCATCGGCAGGTTGAACAGGCCGCTGCCGAGGAAGAAGTTCGAAGTCGGGCAGAAGGAGATGGCCGAACCGGTTTCTGCCAGTCGCGCGCATTCGTCATCGCACAGGTGCACACCGTGGGCGAAGACCGAGCGCTCGCCGAGCAACTGGTAATGGTCGTAGACATCCAGGTAGCCTTTGCGCTCCGGGAACAGTTCCTTGACCCACTCGATTTCCTTGAGGTTTTCGCTGATGTGGGTCTGCATGTACAGATCCGGGTATTCGGTCAGCAACTGGCCGGCCAGGGTCAACTGTTCCGGGGTGCTGGTCGGGGCAAAGCGCGGGGTGACGGCATAGTGCAGGCGACCCTTGCCGTGCCAGCGCTCGATCAGCGCCTTGCTGTCCAAATAGCTGGATTCGGCGGTGTCGGTCAGGTAGTCCGGGGCGTTGCGGTCCATCATCACCTTGCCGGCGATCATGCGCAGGTCCAGTTGCTCGGCAGCTTCGAAGAACGAGTTCACCGATTGCGGATGCACGCTGCCGAACACCAGCGCGGTGGTGGTGCCGTTGCGCAGCAGTTCCTTGATGAAAATGTCCGCCACTTCGTCAGCGTGAGCCTTGTCGGCGAACTGGCTTTCACAGGGGAAGGTGTAGGTGTTGAGCCAGTCCAGCAGTTGCTCGCCGTAGGCGCCGACCATGCCGGTTTGTGGCAGATGGATGTGGGTGTCGATGAAGCCGGGGGTGATCAGTGCATCCTGGTAATGGGTGATCTCGATATCGGCCGGCAGCGTTGGCAGCAGTTCACTGGCGTGGCCAAGGGCACTGATCTTGCCGTTTTCGATCACCAGCAAACCGTCCTCGAAATACTCATAGGAGGCTTCGATCCCGACTTCGGCGGGGTCGGCGATGCTGTGCAGAATGGCGGCGCGGTAGGCTTTGCGAGTCAGGGGCATGTCAGTTCTCAATTTGAGGCTTTCAAGTTGGTGGCCTGGCTGCGGCGTGAAACGGGCAGCAACTTGGCAATCGGTTCGGCGCGGGACGTTTGTTGGCCGAAACTGGCGTTATAAGTGGCGATGATCTCGCCGGCGATGGAGATGGCGATTTCCACAGGCAGCTTGCCTTTGACTTCGCCGATGCCCATCGGGCAGCGCATGCGTTGCACGACACTGCTGTCGAAGCCGCGGTCGCGCAGGCGGTGTTCGAACTTCACCCGTTTGGTTTTCGAGCCGATCAGGCCGAAGTAGGCGAAGTCGTTGCGCTTGAGAATGGCGGCGGTGAGTTCGAGGTCGAGCTGGTGGTTGTGGGTCATGACGATGCAGTAGCTGCCGGCGGGCAGGTCGTCGATTTCATCCACCGGTTCTTCGCTGACGATCTTGCGTACGCCGTGGGGAATCTGTTCCGGGAATTCGTCTTCCCGCGAGTCGATCCAGCGCACCCGGCAGGGCAGGCTGGCCAGCAGCGGTACCAGCGCGCGACCGACGTGGCCGGCGCCAAACACGGCGATCTGCGCCTGGACCTGGCCCATCGGTTCGAACAGCAACACGGTCGCGCCGCCGCAGCACTGGCCCAGGCTGGCACCGAGGCTGAAGCGCTCGAGATGGGTGTCCTGCTTGCCGCTGGCGAGCATTTCGCGGGCGATCTGCATGGCCTTGTATTCCAGGTGTCCGCCACCGATGGTGTCGAAGGCCTGGTGGGCGCTGACAACCATCTTCGAGCCAGCATTGCGCGGCGTCGAGCCGAGCTCTTCGATGATGGTCACCAACACGCAGGGTTCACCCTGGTTTTGCAGGTCGGCGAGGGCGTCGATCCAGTTGTACATGTTTCACCTCAACATCTCTGTTGTCTGTTCGGGCCTCTTCGCGAGCAGGCTCGCTCCCACATTTGGAATGCTTTCCCCTGTGGGAGCGAGCCTGCTCGCGAAGGCCGCGCCTCGGTCTTAGAGCGAAGCCAACTCGGCATCGGCCTCGACAGCCTTCGCCGCCTTCAACTGGCGCATCTGCTCACAGCCCCACAACACCCGCTCCGGCGTCGCCGGCGCGTCGATCTTCGGTTGATGCCGGTAGTCGCCCAGGCTCGCCACGGCGTCCTTGATCGCGCACCAGGCGGCGATGCCGAGCATGAACGGCGGTTCGCCCACGGCCTTGGAATGGAACACCGTGTCTTCCGGGTTCTTGCGGTTTTCCACCAGCTTCACCCGCAGGTCCAGCGGCATGTCCGCCACGGCCGGGATCTTGTAGCTGGCCGGGCCGTTGGTCATCAGCTTGCCCTTGTTGTTCCACACCAGCTCTTCCATGGTCAGCCAGCCCATGCCCTGGATGAAACCGCCTTCGACCTGGCCGATGTCGATGGCCGGGTTCAGCGAGGCACCGACGTCGTGGAGGATGTCGGTGCGCAGCATTTTGTACTCGCCCGTCAGGGTGTCGATGATCACCTCGCAGCAGGCTGCACCGAAGGCGTAGTAATAGAACGGACGCCCCCGGGCCTGGCTGCGGTCGTAGTAGATTTTCGGGGTCTTGTAGAACCCGGTACTCGACAGCGACACCTGGGCGAAGTACGCCTGCTGGATCAGTGCTTCGAAAGTCAGGATGTGATCGCGAACCCGCACGTGGCCGTTGTGGAACTCCACGTCTTCTTCACTGACCTTGTATTGCCGCGCGGCAAATTCCACCAGGCGTTTCTTGATGGTTTCAGCGGCATTCTGCGCAGCCTTGCCGTTCAGGTCGGCGCCGCTGGAGGCCGCGGTCGGCGAAGTGTTCGGTACTTTGTCAGTGTTGGTCGCGGTGATCTGCACGCGGTCCATTTCCACCTGGAACACCTCGGCCACCACTTGCGCGACTTTGGTGTTCAGGCCCTGGCCCATCTCGGTGCCGCCATGGTTCAGGTGGATGCTGCCGTCGGTGTAGACGTGTACCAGGGCGCCGGCCTGGTTGAGGAAGCTGGCGGTGAAGGAGATGCCGAATTTCACCGGGGTCAGCGCCAGGCCCTTTTTCAGGATCGGGCTGTTGGCGTTGTAGCGACGGATCGCTTCGCGGCGCTCGGCGTACTGGCTGCTTGCTTCCAGTTCGGCGGTCATTTCCTCGAGCATGTTGTGCTCGACGGTCTGGTAGTAATGGGTGACGTTGCGCTCGGTCTTGCCATAGTAGTTGGCCTTGCGCACCGCCAGCGGATCCAGCCCCAAGTGACGGGCGATGGCGTCCATCACTTCTTCGATGGCGACCATGCCTTGCGGGCCGCCGAACCCACGGTAGGCGGTGTTCGAGGCGGTGTTGGTCTTGCAGCGATGACCGTTAACGGTCGCGTCGCCCAGGTAATACGAGTTGTCCGAGTGGAACATCGCGCGGTCGACGATCGACGCCGACAGGTCTGGCGAACAGCCGCAGTTGCCGGCCAGTTCCAGGTTGATGCCGTGCAGGCGTCCGGTGCTGTCGAAGCCCACGTCGTATTCGACATAGAACGGGTGCCGCTTGCCGGTCATCAGCATGTCTTCGACACGGGGCAGGCGCATCTTGGTCGGCTGGCCGGTGAGGTGCGCGATCACTGCGCACAGGCAGGCCGGGCTGGCCGCCTGGGTTTCCTTGCCGCCAAAACCGCCACCCATGCGACGCATGTCGACCACGATCTTGTTCATCGAAACGTCCAGCACTTCGGCCACCAGTTTCTGCACTTCGGTGGGGTTCTGGGTCGAGCAGTAGACGATCATGCCGCCGTCTTCGGTGGGCATCACCGAGGAAATCTGGGTTTCCAGGTAGAAGTGTTCCTGCCCGCCGATGTGCAGCGTGCCCTGGATGCGATGTTCGGCAGTGGCCAGCGCCGTCGCCGAATCGCCGCGCTGGTGCGTGTGGCTGTCGAGCACGAAGTGGCGCTTGCGCAGGGCTTCGACCACGTCCAGTACCGGTTCCAGGTCTTCGTATTCGATGATCGCGGCCATCGCCGCCTTGCGTGCGGTTTCCAGGTCTTTGGCGGCAACGGCCACCACGGGTTGACCGACGAATTGCACGGTGTCGATCGCCAGCAGCGGATCGCCCGGCAGCAACGGGCCAATGTCCTTCAAGCCCGGTACGTCTTCGTGGGTAATGGCGATGCGCACACCCTCGAAGGCATAGCACGGCGAGGTGTCGATGCTGATGATCCGGGCGTGGGCACGGTCCGACATGCGGGCGTACACGTGCAACTGGTTCGGAAACTCCAGGCGATCATCGATGTACTGCGCTTCACCGGACACATGCTTGGCGGCGCTGTCGTGCTTGACGCTGCGGCCGACACCGGTGGTCAGGTCCTTGGCGAACAGTTCAGCCAGTTCGGCCTGGGTCTTCTCTACGGCGTGATGGTTAGACATAAGCGGTCACCCGAGTCTCGATGTGCGGCGTTTGCAGTTCGATGAAGTATTTGCGCAGCAGGTTTTGTGCGCTGAGCAGGCGGTATTCCTTGCTGGCGCGGAAGTCCGACAGCGGTGTGAAATCTTCGGCCAGGGCAGCGCAGGCGCGTTCAACGGTGGCGCTGTTGAAGGGCGAACCGATCAGCGCGGTTTCGCAACTGTTGGCGCGTTTCGGAATGGCCGCCATGCCACCGAAGGCCACGCGGGCATCGGCGACCACACCGTTTTCCAGGCGCAGGTTGAATGCCGCGCACACGGCCGAAATGTCATCGTCCAGGCGCTTGGACACCTTGTAGGCGCGGAACAGCTGTTCGACGCTGGCGCGAGGCACGATGATCTTCTCGATGAACTCGCTTTCCTGGCGCGCCGTGACGCGGTAATCGATGAAGTAATCCTCCAGGGCCAGGGTGCGGCGGGTTTCGCCCTTGCACAGGACAATTTGCGCGCCCAAGGCAATCAGCAGGGGCGGCGAGTCGCCGATGGGCGAGGCGTTGCCGATGTTGCCGCCCAAAGTGCCCTGGTTGCGGATCTGCAGGGAGGCGAAGCGTTGCAGCAGTTCGCCGAAGTCCGGGTACTCGGCCTTCAGGGCCTCGTAGCAGTCGGAGAGGGCGGTGGCGGCGCCGATTTCCAGGCGGTCGTCGAAGCGTTCGATGCGCTTCATTTCGGCGACGTTGCCGACGTAGATCATCACCGGCAACGTGCGGTGGAACTGGGTCACTTCCAGCGCCAGGTCAGTGCCGCCGGCCAGCAGCCGGGCCTGTGGATAAGCGTCGTAGAGGTCGGCCAGGTCGGCCACGGTCAAAGGCACCAGGCAACGCTTGTCGCCGCTGTTGAGTTCGCCGATATCGGTCGGCGCGATGGCTTTGAGCCGGGCAATGGTCTGGGCTTCGTTGGCATCGAACTGATCCGGCTTTTTAGCGCAGCAGGACTGCTCGGCGGCTTCCAGGATCGGCCGATAGCCGGTGCAGCGGCAGAGGTTGCCGGCCAGGGCTTCGTGGGCCTTGTGCTGATCCGGTGCGTCGCTGTTCTTTTGCAGGGCAAACAACGACATCACGAAACCAGGGGTGCAGAACCCGCATTGCGAGCCGTGGCACTCGACCATGGCCTTCTGCACGCTGTGCAGTTCGCCCTTGTGCTTGAGGTCTTCGACGCTGATCAGTTGCTTGCCGTGCAAGGACGAAACGAACGTCAGGCACGAGTTGAGGCTGCGGTAGCGAATGTGTTCGCGGCCCGCATCATCGGTCTGCAATTCGCCGACCACCACGGTGCACGCGCCACAGTCACCACTGGCGCAGCCTTCTTTGGTGCCGGGTTTGCCCACATGGTCGCGCAGATAATTGAGCACGGTCAGGTTCGGGTCCAGGGCGTGCTCGCTACGGAGTTCCTGGTTGAGTAAAAACTGGATCACGGAAGGCCTCGCAGACTCATTATTGTTGTTAACCGCCATGAACCGAATTTAGCAGGTCTGACTTTTCGGTCAATGATTTTCTGACTTAAAGGTCAGGAAAATGCATTTTGTCGATTAACGTCGCTTTTCTTCATTATTGACCCTCGATCAACAGCCTGCTTTTTGCTTGAATCGTGCCAAAAACCACTGGGTGGGCCCTGCGCCATGACGTATCAATTGCGCTACACTGCGCCGCTTGTACAAATCGAAGAGTTTGAAGGACAACCATGACGTTCAAGGCGCCGGACAGCCTCGCCGAGCAAATCGCGCATCATCTCGCCGAACGCATCATTCGCGGCGAAATGAAGCCCGGGGAGCGCATCCAGGAACAGAAGGTCACGCAGGCACTCGACGTCAGTCGTGGCTCGGTCCGCGAGGCTTTGCTGATTCTCGAGCGCCGGCACCTGATCGCCATCCTGCCGCGACGTGGCGCCCACGTCACCGAACTCACCGCGCACAAGGTCAAGAGCCTTTGCACGCTGATGAGCGAGATGTACATCCTGCTCGCCAACGCCGTGGCCACTGGCTGGAAAGTCCAGGCCGACCTGGCGCCGTTCGTGCAGATCCAGCAGCGCCTGACGGCCAGCTACGAGCGCCAGGACATCCATGCCTTCGTCGACGACAGTTTCAACGTGATGCGTGCCACGTACTCGTTTGCCAACAATCCTTACCTGCAGGAAACCGTCGAGAATCTGCAGCCGGCCATGAGCCGTGCGTATTTTCTCGCCCTGGAGCAACGCAAGGCCTCGATGAGTGAGTATCTGGAGCTGTTCGAACGTCTGCTTGCTGCAGTGATCGCCCGTGATTTTCCACTGATCCGCGAAGTGCTGACCGCTTATGGCCAGCGCAGTTGCGATCTGGTGATCTCTGCCCTGACGGACGCATAAGCGTGCGGCTAAAGTGCATCAAGTTGGCGGGGTTCAAGTCCTTCGTCGACCCGACCACAGTGAACTTTCCCAGCAACATGGCGGCGGTGGTTGGGCCCAATGGTTGCGGCAAGTCGAACATCATCGACGCCGTGCGCTGGGTGATGGGCGAGAGTTCGGCGAAGAACCTGCGCGGCGAGTCGATGACCGACGTCATCTTCAACGGCTCCACCAGCCGCAAGCCGGTGAGCCAGGCGAGCATCGAACTGGTATTCGATAACGCCGATGGCACATTGCTCGGTGAATACGCCGCCTATGCGGAAATTTCCATTCGCCGCAAAGTCACCCGCGACAGCCAGACCACCTATTACCTCAATGGCACCAAATGCCGGCGCCGCGACATCACCGATATCTTCCTCGGCACCGGCCTGGGCCCGCGCAGCTACTCGATCATCGAACAGGGGATGATCTCCAAGCTGATCGAGTCCAAGCCTGAAGACCTGCGCAACTTCATTGAAGAGGCGGCGGGGATCTCCAAGTACAAGGAGCGTCGGCGCGAAACCGAAAACCGCATCCGCCGCACCCACGAAAACCTGGAGCGCCTGACCGACCTGCGCGAAGAGCTCGAACGTCAGCTCGAACGCTTGCACCGCCAGGCCGAAGCGGCCAAGAAGTACCAGGAATTCAAAGGCGAGGAGCGCCAGCTCAAGGCGCAACTGTCGGCCCTGCGCTGGCAGGACCTGAACGACCAGGTCGGCCAGCGCGAAGCGATCATCGGCACCCAGGAAGTCAGTTTCGAAGCCCTGGTGGCCGAACAGCGCAACGCCGATGCCAGCATCGAACGCTTGCGCGACGGCCATCACGACCTCTCCGAGCGCTTCAATCTGGTGCAGGGGCGCTTCTATTCGGTCGGCGGCGACATCGCCCGGGTCGAACAGAGCATCCAGCACGGCCAGCAGCGCTTGCGCCAATTGCAGGACGACTTGAAGGAAGCCGAGCGTGCGCGCCTGGAGACCGAGTCGCACCTGGGGCACGACCGCACACTGTTGCTGACCCTCGGCGAAGAACTGGACATGCTTACGCCGGAGCAGGAAGTCACCAGCGCCGCCGCCGAAGAGGCTGCCGCTGCGCTGGAGGAATCCGAAACCACCATGCACGGCTGGCAGGAGCAGTGGGACACGTTCAACCTCAGTGCCGCCGAGCCACGGCGCCAGTCGGAAGTCCAGCAATCACGGATCCAGCAGCTGGAAACCAGCCTGGAGCGCCTGGCCGAACGGCACCGGCGCCTGGGTGAAGAGCGCGCGTTGTTGTCGGCGGACCCGGAAGACGCGGCGATCATGGCGCTCAACGAGCAGCTCGCTGAATCCGAGGCGACCCTCGAAGATTTGCAGACCAGTGAAGAAGCTCAGGTTGAAAAGCTCGAGCAACTGCGCCAGCAATTGCAGCAGGCACTGTCGGCGCAGCAACAGGCCCAGGGCGATCTGCAGCGCCTCAACGGTCGCCTGGCTTCGCTTGAAGCCTTGCAGCAAGCCGCACTAGACCCGGGCACCGGCACCGCGCAATGGCTGAGCGAGCAGAATTTGGCGGACCGCCCGCGCCTGGCCGAAGGCCTGAAAGTCGAAGCCGGTTGGGAGCTGGCGGTGGAAACCGTACTGGGCGCCGACCTGCAAGCGGTGCTGGTGGATGACTTCAACGATTTCGATTTGTCCGGGTTTACTCAAGGCGATCTGCGCTTGCTCAGCCCCGCGACCGACGGCGCGCGCGTGCCCGGCAGCCTGCTCGATAAAGTCGAGGCGCAGATCGATCTGTCGCCGTGGCTGGGGCAGGTCAAACCCGTCGAAAGCCTCGAACAAGCGCTGGGGTTGCGTGGGCAGCTGGCAGCGGGCCAGAGCCTGATCAGCCGCGACGGATATTGGATCGGTCGGCACTTTTTGCGCGTGCGCCGCGCCAGTGAAGCGGAAAGCGGGATGCTCGCCCGTGGTCAGGAAATCCAGAAACTGGGCCTTGAACGCGAAGAACGTGAAGCGGCCGTCGAAGCCTTGGAAACCGAATTGCAAAACCTGCGGGCGCAACAGCGCCAGCAGGAAAACGGCCGCGAACATTTGCGCCGCCTACTGCAGGACGAAGCGCGCCAGCAAGGTGAACTCAAGGCTCAGCTGTCGGCCGGCAAGGCCAAGGCCGAGCAGTTGAACCTGCGGCGCACGCGCCTCGATGAAGAGCTCCAGGAGTTGGCGGAACAGCGAGCCCTGGAACATGAACAGATCGGTGAAGCGCGCCTGCACTTGCAGGAGGCCCTCGACGCCATGGCCCTGGACACCGAGCAGCGCGAGCTGCTGCTGGCGCAACGCGACAGCTTGCGCGAACGGCTTGACCGGGTGCGCCAGGAAGCCCGCCAGCACAAGGATCACGCCCATCAACTGGCGGTGCGCCTGGGCTCGCTGCGGGCCCAGCATGACTCGACGCGCCAGGCCCTGGAACGCCTGGAAATGCAGGCCGAGCGTCTGACGGAAAAACGCGAGCAACTGAGCCTCAATCTGGAAGAGGGCGAGGCGCCGCTGGAAGAGCTGCGCCTGAAACTTGAAGAATTGCTCGACAAGCGCATGACCGTCGACGAAGAGCTCAAGACCGCGCAGATCGCCCTGGAAGATGCCGACCGCGAACTGCGTGACGCCGAAAAGCGCCGCAACCAGGCCGAACAACAGTCCCAACTGATTCGCGGCCAGCTTGAAAACCAGCGCATGGAATGGCAAGCCCTGACCGTGCGGCGCAAGGCGTTGCAGGACCAGTTGCTCGAAGACGGCTACGACCTGCACGGCGTGCTGGCCACGCTGACCGCCGAGGCCTGCGAGAAAGCCGCCGAGGAAGAACTCGAGCGCATTGCCGCGCGAATCCAGCGACTGGGCGCGATCAACCTCGCGGCCATTGATGAGTATCAGCAACAATCGGAGCGTAAACGTTATCTGGACGCCCAGAACGACGATCTGGTCGAAGCGCTCGATACGCTCGAGAACGTGATTCGCAAGATCGACAAGGAAACCCGAAACCGTTTTAAAGATACCTTTGATCAGATCAATGGCGGTTTACAGGCACTTTTCCCAAAAGTTTTCGGTGGAGGGCGCGCGTATTTGGAACTGACGGGCGAAGATCTACTCGATACAGGGGTGACGATCATGGCGCAGCCGCCTGGAAAGAAGAACAGCACCATCCATTTGCTATCAGGTGGCGAAAAGGCCCTGACCGCATTGGCCCTGGTTTTTGCGATCTTCAAGCTGAACCCGGCGCCGTTCTGCATGCTCGATGAAGTGGACGCGCCATTGGATGACGCTAACGTCGGACGCTACGCACGACTGGTCAAGGAGATGTCGCAGACGGTGCAGTTCATCTATATCACCCACAACAAGATCGCCATGGAAATGGCTGAACAACTGATGGGGGTGACGATGCACGAACCGGGTTGCTCGCGTCTGGTGGCGGTGGATGTCGAGGAGGCCATGGCGATGGTGGACGCCTGAAACATGGCTTTCAGGTCGGATTTTTTAGCGGTGGGACCTAATTAGCCATGCCGACTTGCTGGCCAATCGACATAATCGCGGGGCCAACGTGCCAGACGGTGTAAAGTTGCCTTTGGTCGTGCTAGTTTAATGTCAATTTTTCGTATACGTGGGCAAAACGCCTGTCAGAACATAGAGTTGGCGCCACGTTTTAAAGCGGTTTACAGAATGTAAGCCCCTTATTTTTCAGCATTTTTTATAGAGGCACGGGATTACATGGAAATCGGTCTGCGCGAGTGGCTGATCGTCATCGGCATTATTGTCATTGCCGGTATTCTTTTCGATGGCTGGCGCCGTATGCGCGGCGGCAAGGGAAAGCTGAAATTCCGTCTTGACCGGAGCCTGTCCAACTTGCCCGACGAGGACACCAGCCCCGAGGTGTTGGGCCCGTCTCGCGTCCTGGATACGCACAAGGAACCGCAACTGGACGAGCACGACCTGCCGTCAGTGAGCATGCCTGCCCGCGATTCGGGCTCCAAGCGCGGCAAGCGTGGCCATGGCGAGCCTTCCCAGGGCGACATGAACTTAAGCCTGGACCTGGACGGCGGCCCTAGCTTCAGCAGCCGTGACGACGATTTCCCGGATGACACCAAGGCATCGCCTGCGGTCAGCGAAAAAGAGCAGCCGCAAGCAGAAGAAGTGCTGGTCATCAGCGTAATCTGCCGCGATCCGGCCGGCTTCAAGGGCCCGGCGCTGCTGCAGAACATTCTCGAAAGCGGCCTGCGTTTCGGCGAAATGGACATCTTCCACCGTCACGAAAGCATGGCGGGCAATGGCGAAGTGCTGTTCTCCATGGCCAACGCGGTCAAGCCTGGCGTCTTCGACCTGGACGACATCGACCACTTCAGCACCCCGGCGGTGAGCTTCTTCCTCGGCTTGCCAGGCCCGCGTCATCCGAAGCAGGCCTTCGACGTGATGGTGGCTGCAGCACGTAAACTGTCACAAGAGTTGAACGGCGAGCTGAAGGACGACCAACGCAGCGTATTGACCGCCCAGACGATTGAGCACTACCGTCAGCGCATCGTTGAATTCGAGCGTCGCGCACTGACCCAGAAGCGCTGATATTTGTAACGTGTGGAAACCTCCGTACCCCTGTAGGAGCCGGCTTGCTGGCGATGGCGATGTCGAATACGCCTTCGCCGGCAAGTCGGATCGCCGCACCGCAGGCTCCTACAATGAATCAACGCCGCATCGAAATTGAGCAGCCTCGGCTGCTCTTTTGCTTTATGAGAGACCACCCATGACTGCCGCCCAAGACCGCATTCTAGAGCTACGTGCCGAGCTGGATCAGCACAACTATCGTTATCACGTGCTGGACGAGCCGAGCATCCCGGACGCCGAGTACGACCGGTTGTTCAACGAACTCAAAGCCCTCGAAGCGGCACATCCCGACCTGGTAACCAGCGATTCGCCGACACAGCGGGTGGGTAGCGCGGCACTGTCGGCATTCACCCAGGTACGCCACGAAGTGCCGATGCTCAGCCTGGGCAACGCCTTCGAAGAAACCGACATGCGCGAGTTCGACCGTCGGGTGACCGAGGGCCTGGACCTGCCGGCCGGTGATCTGTTCGGCGCTGGCGCGGCGGTTGAATACAGCTGCGAACCCAAGCTCGATGGCCTGGCGGTCAGCCTGCTCTATCAGGACGGCATGCTGGTGCGTGGGGCCACCCGCGGCGACGGTACCACCGGCGAAGACATCAGCGTCAACGTGCGCACCGTGCGCAACATCCCGCTCAAGCTGCACGGCACTGGCTGGCCGGCGACCCTGGAAGTGCGCGGCGAAGTGTTCATGTCCAAGGCCGGTTTTGAACGGCTCAATGCCACGCAACTGGAAGTCGGCGGCAAGACCTTCGCCAACCCACGCAACGCCGCGGCCGGCAGCTTGCGCCAGCTGGATTCGAAGATCACCGCCAACCGTCCGCTGGAGTTTTGCTGCTATGGCATCGGCCAGGTGTCTGCGGACATCGCCGACACGCATATCGGCAACCTGCAGCAACTCAAGGCCTGGGGCATGCCGATCAGCCATGAGCTGAAGCTGGCGAACGGCATCGACGAGTGCCTGGATTACTACCGCGACATCGGCGAGCGCCGCAATGCGTTGCCTTATGAAATCGACGGTGTGGTGTTCAAGGTCAACAGCATCGCGTCCCAGCGCGAACTGGGTTTCCGCGCCCGCGAGCCGCGCTGGGCCATCGCCCATAAATTCCCGGCCATGGAAGAACTCACCGAGCTGCTCGACGTGGAATTCCAGGTCGGCCGCACCGGCGCGGTGACGCCGGTGGCGCGCCTCAGGCCGGTCAAGGTTGCCGGTGTCACCGTGGCCAACGCGACGCTGCACAACATGGACGAAGTGGCGCGCCTGGGCCTGATGATCGGTGACACGGTGATCATTCGCCGCGCCGGCGACGTGATTCCGCAAGTGGTGCAAGTGGTCACCGAGCGTCGCCCGGAAGACGCCCGGCCGGTGCAGATCCCGCAGCAGTGCCCGGTGTGCGGCTCCCACGTCGAGCGCACGCAACTGGTCAAGCGCAGCAAGGGTCGCGAGACGGTCAGCGAAGGCGCGGTGTACCGCTGCGTCGGGCGCCTGGCCTGCGGTGCCCAACTCAAGCAGGCGATCATTCACTTCGTCTCCCGTCGCGCCATGGACATCGAAGGCCTGGGCGACAAGAGCGTCGAACAGCTGGTCGATGAAGGGTTGGTGAGTTCGCCGGCTGACCTGTACGCCCTGAAGTTCGAGGACATCGTCGACCTGGAAGGCTTTGCCGAGCTGTCGAGCAACAAGCTGCTCAGTGCTATCGCCGACAGCAAGAAACCGGGGCTGGCACGTTTCATCTACGCCCTGGGCATTCCCGATGTCGGCGAGGAGACGGCCAAGGTGCTGGCACGTTCCCTGGGTTCGCTGGAGCGGGTGCAAAAAGCCTTGCCACAAGTGCTGACCTACCTGCCGGACGTCGGCCTGGAAGTGGCCCACGAAATTCACAGCTTCTTCGAAGATGCGCACAACCAGCAGGTCATTACCGAACTGCTCAACCACGGTTTGCAGATTCAGGACCAGGGCGAGCTGGGCGCCGAGTTTGCCGCCAGCACCACGTTGGGCGGTTTCCTCGACAAGCTGCACATCCCTTCGGTGGGGCCGGGCGGGGCGCAGAAACTGGCTGACAAGTTCGGTTCGCTGCAAGCGGTGATCAGCGCCGACTGGTTGGACATGCGCCAGGCATTGCCCGAGAAGCAGGCCACTTCGGTTCGCGAATTTTTCGCCATCGAGGCCAATCGCCAACTGGCCGAAGCCGCCGAGAAGCAACTGGCGGATTTCGGCATGCACTGGCACAGCGAGAAGAAAGTCGTCGAAGGCCTGCCGCTTGCCGGCCAGACCTGGGTGCTCACCGGTTCGCTGGAGTTGATGAGTCGCGACGTGGCCAAGGACAAACTCGAAAGCCTCGGTGCCAAAGTCGCAGGCTCCGTATCGGCCAAGACCCACTGCGTGGTCGCGGGGCCGGGAGCGGGGTCGAAGTTGACCAAGGCCAATGAGCTGGGGTTGAAGGTGCTGGATGAAGAGGCGTTCGTCGAGTTCCTGAAAAAACACGGTATTGCGGTCTAAGTGATCGTTCCCACGCTCTGCGTGGGAATGCAGCCCGGGACGCTCCGCGTCCCATTCGAGAGCTGGAACGCGGAGCGTCCCTTGAGGCATTCCCACGCAGAGCATGGGAACGATCTTCACCCAGGAATGATCTAGTCTTGGCAAGCCCCAGGGAGAGATCGCTCATGCACCGCTTCTTCGAACAGCTCACTTCGCGTATCGCTGCCCCCTTCACTGGCGAAAGCTCGCGCAGCAGCAAGATCTGGCCCTGTCGATGCGGGCAGTCGCTGTTCTTTCGCAACAGCCAGTGCCTGGCCTGTTCCGCAGCCTTGGGTTATCAGCCAGAGCAAAGCCGCCTGTCTTCACTGCAGCCAGGCGAACAGCGCGACACCTGGCTGCTCGATGCCGATCCCTCTGCCGGCCTGTTTCGTCGCTGCGCCAATCTCGATTCGCCCGCCGCGTGCAATTGGCTGCTGCCGGCCAATGACCACGACTCACTGTGCATCGCCTGTAGCCTGAACCGTACCATCCCCGACTTATCCATTGCCGAAAACCACGAGCGCTGGCGCAAGATGGAAATCGCCAAGCGCCGACTGGTCGCGCAATTGGTCAGCCTCGGGTTGCAGGTGGTCCCGAAAACCCTGGATGATGAAGTCGGCCTGGCCTTCGACTTCATCGGCGTCGACCTCGAAGGCAATGCACCCACCACCGGCCACGCCAATGGCCTGATCACCCTCGATATCAAGGAAGCCGACGACGCCCACCGCGAACAGGTGCGGGTGCAAATGCACGAACCCTATCGCACCTTGCTCGGGCATTTTCGTCATGAAGTCGGGCATTACTATTGGGACCGCTTGATTGCTGATAGTGACTGGCTGGATCCCTTTCGCGACCTGTTCGGCGACGAACGCGCCAGCTACGCCGAGGCCCTGGAGCGGCATTATCAGCAAGGCGCGCCGCTCGACTGGCAGCAGCAGTACGTCAGCGCCTACGCCACCATGCACCCCTGGGAAGACTGGGCCGAAACCTGGGCTCACTACCTGCACATGATGGACGCCGTCGACACCGCGCTCGGGTTTGGCATGAGCGCACGGGAAATGGACCTCGACTATCAGCCCTTTCCCCCCAGCACCCTCTACGATCCGCAGCACCCCGGCGGTACCGCGTTCCTCTCATTCGTCAATGCGTGGATCGAACTGGCCGGCATGCTCAATGAATTGTCGCGCAGCATGGGCCAGCCGGATTTCTACCCCTTCGTGCTGCCGCCCGCGGTGATCGCCAAGCTGCACTTCATCCACCTGGTGATCCAGCGCGCGGGCGGCAGGGCGGATGAAGTACTGGCACAATAGTTGTGCATGATGGCAATTCAGTTTCAGTTAAGTTCGTTTCGCTAAGGTGAGCCCCGTAGGCAACACATAAAAGATACGGAGACACCCCATGAAATCCTTCACTGCCCTGTTCGTCACATCCCTCATCGCCATGTCCGCCAGCCTCGCCCATGCACGTGACCTCGGGCCCGACGAAGCCCTGAGACTGCGAGACGCTGGTACCATTGTGTCTTTCGAGAAGCTCAACGCCACCGCGCTGGCCAAGCACCCAGGCTCCACGGTCACGGAAACCGAACTGGAAGAAGAGTACGGCAAGTACATCTACCAGATTGAACTGCGCGATCCGCAGGGCCTCGAGTGGGACCTGGAGCTGGACGCGGTCAGCGGGCAGATTCTCAAGGATCATCAGGACACGTAATGACGCTGCAATCCTTTTCACTTCGACGCGCCAGCGCCCGCCTGGCGCTGGCGCTGCTGGTTTTTTGCTCGGTGGTGGCGGCCCGCGACCTCGACCAGGACGAGGCCCTGCGCCTGCGCCAACAAGGTGTGATCCTGCCGCTCGAGCAACTTTTACAGCAGGCACTGGATCGTTATCCGGGCGCCAAGCTGCTGGAAGCCGAGCTCGAAGAAAAGCATGACGTCTACATTTATGAAGTCGAATTGCTGACCAGCGAAGGCGTGGTCCGCGAACTGGACATCGACGCCACCACCGGCCGTTTACTCAAAGACAAGGAAGATTGACCGATGCGTTTGCTCCTGGTGGAAGACCACGTGCCGCTGGCCGACGAACTGCTGGCCGGCCTCAATCGCCAAGGGTATGCCGTGGACTGGCTGGCCGACGGTCGCGACGCGGTGCACCAGGGCAGCACCGAACCCTACGACCTGATCATCCTCGACCTCGGCCTGCCGGGGCTGCCCGGGCTTGAGGTGTTGACGCGGTGGCGTGCCGGTGGCTTGGCGACGCCGGTGCTGATCCTCACCGCCCGCGGTTCCTGGGCCGAGCGCATCGAAGGCCTCAAGGCCGGCGCCGACGACTACCTGACCAAGCCTTTCCACCCCGAAGAACTGCACTTGCGCATTCAGGCGCTGTTGCGCCGCTCCCATGGCCAGGTCAATCAACCGACCCTGAAGGCGGGCGGGCTGCACCTGGACGAGGGGCGCCAGTGCGTGACCCGCGATGGCGCCGACATCCAGCTCACGGCCGCCGAGTTTCGCCTGTTGCGCTACTTCATGTTGCACCCGGAACAGATCCTCTCCAAAAGCCACCTGGCCGAACACCTCTACGACGGTGAAACCGAGCGCGACTCGAACGTGCTGGAAGTCCACGTCAATCACCTGCGCCGCAAACTCGGGCGCAGCGTAATCGAAACCCGTCGTGGGCAAGGTTACCTGCTGGGTGGACAAGCCCGGTGAGGTCGATCCAGCGCCGCTTGAGCCTGGGCCTGATCAGCGTGATGGTGATCGTCGGCCTGGTGTTGGCGCAAACCAGCCTGTGGCTGTTCGAAGTGGGATTGCAGCGCTACCTCGAAGCCGGGTTGCGCAACGACAGCGAAAACCTGTTGATAGCGCTGGTGCGCGGCCCCCAGGGCTTGCAACTGGATGAGCGACTATTGTCGCCGGCTTATCAGCGGCCGTTTTCTGGCCATTATTTCCGCATCGATTTCGCCGACAGCCATTGGCGTTCTCGTTCATTGTGGGACCAGGAACTGCCACGCCTCGAGCACCCGGGCCTGGAAAGCAACCTGCAACTGGGCCCGGAAGGCCAGCAGTTGCTGGTGCTGCGTTCCGACTATCGGCGCCTGGGCCAGTCGATTTCCATCAGCGTGGCCCAGGACTACACCCCGGTGCGCGAAAGCTTCCAGCGCATGCAGCAGATCGGCCTCGGCCTGGGACTGGCGGGCCTGCTGCTGATCCTGCTGCTCCAGCGGATCACCGTGCGACGCGCCTTGCGCCCGTTGGAAAAAGCCCGGGAACAGATCGCGCAACTGCAACAGGGCCAACGCTCACAACTCGACGATCAGGTGCCGATCGAACTGGAACCGCTGGTGACCCAGATCAACCATTTGCTGGCCCACACCGAAGATAGCCTCAAGCGCTCGCGCAATGCCCTGGGCAACCTCGGCCACGCCCTGAAAACCCCGTTGGCGGTGTTGTTGAGCCTGGCTTCCAGCGAGCAACTCGACGCGCACCCGCAACTGCGCCGGGTCCTCAAAGAGCAACTGGAACAGGTCCGCCTGCGACTCAATCGCGAACTCAACCGCGCCCGCTTGAGCGGCGACGCCTTGCCGGGGGCCTTGTTCGATTGCGATGCCGAACTGCCGGGATTGCTCGCCACCTTGAACATGATCCACGGCGAACACCTGCACCTCAGCTATGTCGCGCCCACCGGCCTGCAACTGCCCTGGGACCGCGAAGACCTGCTGGAACTGCTCGGCAACCTGCTGGACAACGCCTGCAAATGGGCAGACGCCGAAGTGCGCCTGAGCGTGATCGAAACCGCGCAAGCCTACGAGTTAAATGTGGAAGACGACGGCCCGGGGATCCCCCAGGACCAGCGCGACCAGGTGTTCAGCCGCGGCACGCGCCTGGATGAACAGACCGACGGGCATGGCCTGGGCCTGGGTATTGTGCGCGACATCGTCGACACCTGGGGCGGGGAGTTGCTGCTGCACGAAAGCGAGTGGGGCGGCTTGAAAGTGACCATCGAGCTGCCCAAGCGCTGAAACAGCGGGGCGCTCAACGCCCCTCGAGCAACCCGGCCGCCTGATCCAGCAAGGCCAAAGGCTCCTTCGCCTTGTGGATATCCACCGACAGCAACTGGCGAAACTTGCGCGCCCCCGGAAACCCGGTGCCCAGCCCCAGCACATGCCGGGTGATGTGGTGCATCGCCCCGCCGGCGTCCAGGTGCGCAGCGATATAAGGCCGCAACTGCGCCAACGCCTCGGCGCGCGTGATCACCGGCGCCGTGCTGCCAAACAACTGCTGATCCACCTCGGCCATCACGTAAGGGTTGTGATAAGCCTCACGCCCGAGCATCACACCGTCGAACGTCTGCAGATGCTCATGACAGGCTTCCAGGCTCTTGATCCCGCCGTTGAGAATAATCTCCAGCTCCGGAAAATCCGCCTTCAACCGCGCAGCCACGTCATAACGCAACGGCGGAATATCGCGGTTCTCCTTCGGCGACAACCCCTCCAGAATCGCAATCCGCGCATGCACGGTAAAACTGGTGCAACCGGCATCACGCACCGTACCAACGAAATCGCACAGCTCTTCATAACTGTCACGGCCATTGATCCCGATCCGATGCTTCACCGTCACCGGAATCGACACCGCATCGCGCATCGCCTTCACACAATCGGCCACCAACTGCGGGTGCCCCATCAGGCACGCCCCGATCATATTGTTCTGCACCCGGTCACTGGGGCAGCCCACATTCAGATTCACCTCATCGTACCCATGCTCCTGCGCCATCCGCGCACAGGCCGCCAAGTCAAGCGGCACACTGCCACCTAACTGCAACGCCAACGGATGCTCGGCCTCGTTGTGCCGCAGGAACCGCTCGTGATCGCCGTTGAGCAAGGCACCGGTGGTGACCATTTCGGTGTAGAGCAGGGCGTTCTTCGACAGCAGGCGCAGGAAGAAACGGCAGTGCCGGTCGGTCCAATCCATCATGGGTGCAACACTAAACCGTCGAGACAGCGCAGGGCCTGAGTTTACTGGTCTGGAGTGGGTGTTCTGTACCATTTTGCTCTACGTATTTTCAGCGTGTTTTAGGGCGTTTTCGGGCGTTTTTTGAGTGTCGGTGGTACGATGTACCACTTCAAAACTGACGCGTACCACTTTCGATATGGCGACTATCAGGGCAAGAAAACTGGCGGATGGGACTGTGAGCTACACGGCTCAGATCCGCATCAAGCGCGACGGAGTGCAAGTCTACCAAGAGAGTCAGACCTTCGCCCGGAAACAGGCGGCGCAAGCGTGGGTGCGGCGACGTGAGGCAGAACTCGATCAGCCTGGCGCAATCGAGAGGGCGAACCGCAAGGGTGTCACCGTGGAGGACATGATCACGCAGTACTTGGGTGAGATGGAGAAAGTACGGCCTTTGGGCAAAACCAAGGAGGCCACTCTTAATGCCATTGCTGCGTCAGAGTTTGGTCAGACCATTGATTCTGACATTAACAGCCAGCGTTTGGTGGACTTTGCTTTGTGGCGAATGAGCAAGGAGGGCGGCGGCGTTCAGCCCCAGACTGCTGGCAACGACCTCGCACATCTCGGCGCTGTACTTTCAATTGCACGGCCTGCTTGGGGTTATGAGGTAGATGCTCATGCGATGGCGGACGCTCGGAAGGTGCTAAGGAAGCTGGGCTACAACATGAAAAGCCGTGAGCGGGACCGTCGACCTACGGCGGATGAGCTCGACAAGGTTTTTGAGCACTTCTTTGAAATGCTTGCTCGCCGCCCCACTGTGATCCATATGCCCAAGGTCATTGCATTTGCGATCTTCTCGACGCGACGCATGGACGAGATATCTCGCATCTTGTGGGAAGATCTGGATGAGCATCGTCGGGCGGTGAAGGTGCGGGATATGAAAAACCCGGGGCAGAAGATCGGCAACGATGTTTGGTGTCATTTGCCAGATGAGGCGTGGCGGATTGTGCAGAGCATGCCGCGTGAGTGCCCTGAGATATTCCCTTACTGTTCCGATTCTATCGGCACTGCTTGGGCCAGGGCATGCAAGGTAACTGGGATCGTGGATTTACATTTTCATGATTTGCGTCATGAGGGGGTGAGTCGGTTGTTTGAAATGGACTGGGATATTCCGCGCGTATCAAGCGTGTCGGGGCATAGGGATTGGAACTCTCTGAGGCGATACACTCATGTCAAGGGTCGAGGGGATAAGTATTCAGCTTGGAAGTGGTTTGAGAAGATTGTTGGTTCAAGTGTGGCTCTTGGTGCCAGGACTGGATCAAGGTTTAATTTGAGTGAGAGTAATAATTAGCCGGATAGTCTAAGTGGGGCGTAGTGCTATTTGGTATTTAAGTGGATTTATATATTCAATGGCGGCGAAATAATGAGTGATGACTTGTTTTTGTGTTTGTGGTAAGATCGCGCGAATATACTATATATGAAGATGGTGAATTAATTGGTTAAGTTAGGGTCGTTAGAGTTTTACAATTCCCCAAGAGTTGATCGCTCTGTTGGGTTTGAGTTGGATCCTGATAAGCAATTTTTTATAATGACTGGATACAATGGTGCAGGAAAGAGTCGGATAATTAGCATTATATCTGAGGCTTTTAGTGTCGCCAGATCTGGAAAATTTAATAGTGCGATTTCTCGTTGGGTTTTTGAGGCCGGTCTGAGTAATGGTGCTAAAGTACGTGCCCTAAAGATGGAGGTCGGCGGTGCTTCAAAAGATGACATAGAAAAATTAGGGGGATCATTTAACGATGTTGATGCTGATTTGAGTGATATGTTTCACGCAGCTAAAAACATGGTCCTTAATCGCTCAAAGACAAGGTATACGAATGATTCTGAGCAAGAGAGTGAGCAGCATTTCTGTATAAGTGGTGGGTTTGTGCCGACTTCTCTTCCTTCGGGAGACATTGCTCAAGTTAATTTGGTGTCCTTTATAGATGAGTCTCTTTATTTTAACTTTCCCCTGAATGGGGCGGACTTGGCGCTTGAGGATAAAGCGATAGAGTCTAATATCGATAGAACTCTGTGGCTTTTGATGTATGCATATATAGCTAAGCGATTAAATCAGAATCACATGAATGCCTTGTTAGATAGGCTTAATTCTTTCGAGAAGAATGGTAATGTGGATTTTGATAGCGATAATGTTAAGAGTTTGCTAAAAACGGCGATTCAAGAAATGAGAGAGGCATCCGACTTAGAAAATGGCCCCGTGTTTGCGGAGCTGAATAAGTTCTATGGTATGACCCATCGTAAGTTGATTTGGAAAAATGATACATTTCAGATGATCGTCCCGGACGAGGGGGTTATACCCTTCACGGCTTTCTCAAAAGGTGAGAAAACATTATTGGCCTTGTTGTTGGCTGTTTCGCTTTATGGTGATTCAGCTGTTTTCCTACTTGATGAGCCTGATCTTTCTCTTCATGTTGAATGGCAACGCATGCTCCTCCCCGCTATGCAGCGCTTGGCGCCAGAGTCGCAGTTTATTATTGGTACTCATTCGCCGTTCCTGATTATGAATACACAGTCTGAGACCGTCGTTAATCTTGCTAAGAAATTCAAGGAAAGCAATTGATGAACGATGCTCAGGATGTGTCATTTGATCTCAGTGGAGGGGTGGGTGATAGCCTGAAGTACTTCAATATTGATGGTACGGAGGCTGTTCACGTAGATGTATGGGTTGAGGCTCTTGAGGATAAGATTGTCTGGCAGGATTTTTTGCGCAATACTCAAGATTTCAAATTCAATCTAAAAGGGCCAGATGAGGCGATATCGGCGGATGGAAAAAGATCAACGGGATGTGATCGTTTGTTCGCACTAGAAAAGCAAGGGGTTATAAAAGTAGGCAAGGATTGCATTTTTTGCCTTGATAGTGATGACTCTTTTATCAAGAGTTTTGTTCCTGGTTACACATCGAAAAAGCTTCCTAGGGATCATGTGTATGTAACAAATATCTATGCGATAGATAATGCATTTTTGTATTTAGATCATGTGGATCTTTCGCTGAGGGGGAATATCTGTCAGGGTGATCATAATGTTAAGGTAATGCCCTCTCAGTTTATTCTTGATGTTTCAAAAGTTATTTATGAGGCGTATGTTGCGCTGAACTACATTGAGGGCTTGGGCCGTGCGCAGGAGTTTTCGGTTGCGCGAAAAATTGTACATAAATCTTTGGATGGACTAGCAAGCGTTTCTTTTGATAATTACAAAGATTGTTCGGTATTCAAAGGTTTTGAAAGTGAAATTGCTGCTGTTTTCGTTAATTCAAATTCTGCCATTGATGCTATAGGTCGCGAAGGATTCGAGACTTACAAGCAAAGTTTGGCCGGTGTTGGGGTTACAGAGGCAAACGTCTATCTTTTTGTGCGAGGGCACAATATTTTCGATGTCGTAGCGACTCTTTATGATGACGTGAGTGATGAGTATAAGCAGTTAGAAATAAATCGGTTGAAGAGTGCTTATGCGAAAAGTTGCGATAAAGTTGCGCACGTTGAAGAAGTTTGGCAAAGGTTTTCGGTGTTTGTAAAGACCAAGTTTACGATGGGAAGAGTAACAGTTCCGTATCTCCAGCAGACACTTGACCGGTTGTCGATAGATTACTCATTCTAATTGTTTTTGAAGAAAGTACACATGAGCAGCAATTTAGAGGTGCTCATCCAGGTGCCCGCGAAGCTGGGCGCCTGGGGTTAGCAGTGAATCAGCTTGCTCGGCGGAATCCATTGAGCTGGTTAAATTCCTTCACCGCAGCCTCTCGTTGCAAATCTAAGTAAGCCGCCAGATCAGTGATGTGGACGCCTCTGGCGCTTTTTTGGCTCGGCTCCATCCGAGTGATTGGGATTTTTATCTGCCCAGCCATGACTTTGCGCTGGAACATTTCGGTTGTTAGGTGCGTGAAGTAGTCTTTGCAGACTTGGTCCAGGGGGATAATTGCCCGGCCATTATATTGAGCCATCAAAATAAAAGCGGTATTCATGGGCTGATCTCCTTGGCACGCCGCTCGATGCCTTCGGCTTGGCGCAGCTTGCTGCATTTTTGGTGATTGCCATGTGCCCGCGACTTGCAGCACTTCTCGCAAATGGTTTGTAAGTCGAGAGGTGGCATTTGTCCGCGGCGAATTCGGACTGTTCGGCGTAAGGCGATCATGCGGTCACCACTTGGATGTTCTCGATCATGCTGCGGCTCCGGGCTGAATGGTGCAACTGATGCGATTGGCCAACTCAATAACCTTCAGCGCTTGTTTTGGTGCTTTCCGTTGCGTCGACTCTGTGCCAGGCATTGCGCGCCACGTCATCTGGGCAAGGATCAGCGTTGTGTGGGCTTGCAGCAGAGTTTGATAGTCGGTGGAGGTGAGGATCGTCTCGGTTTCGGGAATACGTCCTAAGCGGATGATTTCGTTTAGGGCTGCAATGCGATCGCGGTGCCCTTTGAGCTCGGTGGCGTGAACTGTAGCGACTCGCGCGAAGGCCTGTAGGATTGCATTGCAGATGAAGTAGGCAGTCACCAACAACGCAATGGCTAGACCGGCAGCGATGATGATCAGGTTTAGAGTTTGCATGTGCTGTGTTCCTCGGTAGAGCCCGCCGCCGGGATTCTTGGTGAGAGGCCGACGACGGAGTTTTGCGGTGGGTATTAGCCCAAGTTGAAGCTGCCGATGGTCAACTTCGCGGCGGCGCCGACTTCATGCTGAACGACATCCTTGAATTCTTGTGCGAGGTCCTCGCGCAGTTGTTCTTCGCCAATCCAGCGCAGGCGCAGTAGCGGCTTGTCACCGCCGGTGAGGACAGCAACACGGAGTCGCATGATCTGTACTTTCAGCCCTTCGTATGGCTCAACGGTGAATAGGAATTCAGTGGGCAGGCCTTCCGATGATTTCGCTTCTATCTGGTCCATCGCCGAACGGGATGCGCTCAGGTCGCCGACGACATGTTCACTTTTGCGTGCTTGCTCGATGCTGATGGAGCGGATAGCGCTCGCGGCTTTGCGCAGATTGATGTGGCTGTCGTCCGCTGCAAGGGCTTGGAGGTTCGACGCCCAATCCTCAATCCAGTCGCTCAGATCTTTCTGCGCAAATTGGATGGTGGCGGCACGCTCCAGCGCTCGGAAGGCGGCAGTTTTTCTCAGATTGAGGGTCGCCGTGAAGTCGCCGTGTCCTGGTTCTTTGGTGTTGCCCAGGTTGAAAATCACGGTGCAAGACATGGCTTCGGCATCGACAAAACCAGATGCGACGACTTCTGCGCTTTGTTCCATCACGTAGTTGCCGAAGTCCAGCAATGAGTGGGTGGTGAGCGCACCGCGGAAGCGACTGCGAGCAGCTTGAAACTTCTCGATGCTGTGTATCTTCTGATCAGACGGCAGCACCAGCGCCGGAGTGAAGGTGCTCAGCGGCTTGGCATAGGCCAGTACGGCGGTGTCTTGGATCAACTGAATTGCTTTGGCTTCCATTGGATCGTTTTCCTTTTGGTGAGAGGCATGGATAGAGCAGTTAGGACTTCGCGTGAATTGGCGCGGCGTCTCGGTTGAACAGCTGGCCCGCGCGAGGAGCCTCGGCAAACAAGGTGAGGCGCCCGCCCTCATTGACATGCATCGGCGTGTCGAGGGTTGTGTCTTCGCTGCGGCTGCCGCGTTTGGTTGGCACCTTGTAGGCGAGCTTGTGGTTGACAGTTACCTGGTGGCTGTCGGCAATTTGTTTAAGCGTGAAGGTCAGCGTGACGGAGCCGACCTTGCCGTTGTCGACAACGCCCGATGCAACTTCCGAAAGGGCGTGACCGATCTGGTTCGCGAAGACGCCCGCGTTGAGTTCGCCGATAAACTCGGCTGTATCTGTTGGTTTCATGTGCTGTGCCTCATTGAGTGCGAGTTGTTTGCCCCTGGACGGCAGGGGCCACCGATGAATCAGGCCGCTTGCTTCGCAGCTTGGGCGTCGAGGAAGTCGGCCAAGTCGTGCAGGTAAACCACGCGCTTCGCCCGTGCCGAGTTGTGCAGCCGCTTGACGACCAAGGCGATCCGACCGGCCTTGATCTCCTCCAGCAGGTAGCGGTCGGTCCGGATGTGTGTGAAGTAATGTTCTCGGACTGCCGTCAATGACGGGCAGGGTGTGGCGAACTGTCTGCGAAGCAGGTCGAGGGTGGTGCTCATGCGGCTTCCTCCCCGAACCCCTCCGATCGGGGCACCAGCTTGAGGCGTATCAGTTCGGCCAGTCCTTCTTTGCTTTTGCCCATCGCGGCGGCGCAGATTTGGCCTTTGGCATCAGCCACCACGGCACCGAATGGGTACTCCGGCGAGTTGGTAGGGGTGACGTAGGCCACTTGCCCGTCTTGAATGACGTTGTTGACGCAGCGAAATACCTCCGCCAGATCGGTACTCAGCACTGGCATGCTTTCCAGCAACTGGACGGCTTCCGTCGAGGCGCCGATCAGCGTGGCGCGGCTGATGACGCCGGGGCAGTTGAGGAAGATCGGGATCAACTTCAGGGCGCCGAGGGCTTGGGTGTAGGCGTTGGCTTGATTGGTTTTCATGCGGCGGCGTCCTTGTTCGTAATGGTGATGCCCAGCTTCTTTGCCAGCCATTCCACCCCGGGTTCTTTCACCATCACTACGGCGTAGTGAACCGGTTTGCCTATCGTGGGATTCCAGCGGACGCGGGGGTCTGAGTACAGACGGCCTTGGTCGCGATACTGACTGGCGAGGTCACCGCCTCTGTTCAAGATGCCCAGCTCCCGCAACCTGGTGCGGAAGGCGCGGGGCTTGATGCCGAGCACTGCGGCGGTTTGGTCCAGGGTGCGGTTCATGGCGCTGTCCTCAGGCGGCGATCAGTTTGCGAACGCGGTCAAGCAATGCTTCCGAGTCGGCCAATGCCTGATCAATTTGCGCCAGTCGGCCGGACTGTTCTGGTGGCGCGGGTTGCGCCGACTCAATCCGGCCGTTCGCAATGTCCTGGATGAAATCTCGCAGGTGCAGGTGGTTGGCTCGGTCTGATCGCTTGAGGGTCAGTTCGCCGGTGTGGCCGCCCAAGTCAACATTGATGAGGACGGTGGTGTCGGTGAGCTCGACTTCAAAGCTTGCGTGGATGGTTTGCTCTGGTCTTTGAAGGGGGCACACGGCGGCGCCGCCGACCTGCAGCATGTGGTGCAGGAGCTCTTGCTTTGCGAGTGGGATTAGATAGCTGTTCATGCTGCGTCACCCCCGAAAGGCCAGGAGCTGTTATCGACGGCGACGATGTCGAATGGCTTGACGGCTTCGGTGCGGCCTTTAGCGCTGGTGATTACCAGCAGTCCGGTGCGGCGCTGGATCGCTTCAACGGCGGCCCGGCTACTGCATGCGGATGGGTGCAGGTAGACCGGGCAACGGGTGTTGCTGTGCTGTGTGGTTTGCATGGCTCGTACTCTTGGTGAGAGGTAGATACGAGTGTAAAATTAGCAACGGCTAAATAAACATGCAATAGCAAATGCTAAATTAGTTTTTCGATTAGCAAAAAAAAACCCGCACTTGGCGGGTTCTTTGATGCTTGAGGTCCTACAGCAACACGGAATACCAGAAGACCTTACCGATCACGATGATCTCGTTTTTGATGAGGTCAGTCGCGCTGTACTCTTCGTCGGGATGCTCTTCACGATTGTAGCTGCGCATTCTCAAGCCCCCGCCAGGTAGGCGGTATAGCGTCTTAACTCTTAGCTGACCACCGTGATTCAGCGCGTACATTTTTCCATCTGTAATGGCTGTACAGCCCTGATCAACACCGACCGTGCTGCCGTGTGGCAGTACAGGCTCCATGCTGTTGCCGTTAACTGTTACGCATACGGCCTCATTCGCCTGAACGTTTTGCCGCCGAAGCGTCATCTTTCCGAATCGAAGTTTTTGCTTGTGGGACTGATGAACCGCAGTCCGGCCGCTTCCCGCGGACAATTCAACTTCCTTAAGGAAAGGCACGTAAACCTCGTCATCATCCAAGGGGGTATCGTCGTCCCAGACGTCGATAGGGCCGAGGTAATAAGCATTGCTGTCGACTGACTGATTCTCAGATGGTGGCAGCGTTCCGGTTGCGGAGGCGCGCATCGAGACAGATGGCGTAGTGAGGGTTCCCTCAGCAAGGCCGATTTTCGCTTCAAGATTCGCGGCCGCTTTTTCGCCCAACGATCTATGCCCATTGAGTAGCTGGGAAAGGTACGAGGCATCCAGGTTGTAATGCTCGGCGAACTCTTTCTGGGTTCTTTCACCCATCAAGTCGCGCAAAACTTGAATTCGCATTTTCTTTATATCCATTTGCCAATCATCGCCTTCCGTTAGCAAACAGTAAATTACGGTTTGCTATTGCTCAATGCATTAGCAATTGCTAATCTCGGCGCTCAGAAGGAGGTGTGTATGACCTTGCACGAGTATTTGAAAAGTCTTGATAAGGCATCGCTGGATGCATTCGCGGGCCGATGCGGTACGTCAGTAGGCCAGTTGAAACAGGTCGCTTACGGCAATCGCAGGGCCAGCGCCGCTTTGGCGGTAGGCATCGAGCGAGAGTCTGCGGGTTCAGTCACCTGCGAACAGCTTCGTGCAGATATCGACTGGGCTTATTTGCGCGGCTCCAAAGGAGCTTAAAAGGTGCCGAGCTGGGGCCTCTCACCAAAGATCCCCCAGCTCAGCTACGACGACACACAGCACATGCACATCGGTCGTGGTCTTAGGATAGGGTCTGCCCTGGTCTATGGCTACACCGTAAATAGGGGATTTACGGTTATGAGTCGCACAGATCTTTTGCCGGACGCTGGTCCGGTCCTTCCATTGCGACAGGCGATCTATCGCGCTGGTCGTGATTACAAAGGCGGAATCACCGCCCTTGCCTTTGACATGGTGTTGGACAACGACACTCTTCAAAAGAAACTCAAGCTCGATGAAGAGCGCCGTTGGCTGAACCCTGATGAGCTTGAAGAGTTGATCAGGCTCACTGGCGATTCGCGCTTACTTGATGCGCTGATGCGCCCGGCCGGCGCTGTCTGGTATCGCCCGGTGCCAGTACCGGCAACGCGGGATGCCCTGAAGGCCGTCGGTAAGTTGCTTGGCGAAACCGGCGAGTTCGTGGCTGCCATGCACGATGGTGCTGCCGACAACGTATGGGAGCTTCACGAAGTTCTCGATCTTGAAAAGCAGGGCATGGATGTGATCCGCGAAGTTCTCGGCATCATGGCAGGCGCTCGTCAGGCAATGGAGGATCGTGTCCATGGCTGACGAAATCGATCGCGCCAACGATCAGGCGCAGTACTTGCTCGACGTTGCTCTTCAGCGCCGTCGCCTTGCACCATCAAACCGCGTCAGTGCGCAGTTCTGTGTGGATTGCGACGAAGCCATTCCGATACTTCGACAGCAGACGATTGCAGGTTGCCAAACCTGTGTCGACTGCCAAGGGTTGCGGGAGGTTCGGCGATGAGTGAGCCGGCAAAAGGAATAGCCATCGCCACATGGGCAAAACGCTACATCGATACTTTCAACTTCGCCTTGGTATCCATTGAACCAGGTGAAAAAACCCCGAAGGGCATGGGGTGGAACAAACCGGGCGGTTACATCACTGATGCCGCCACCGCTGAAGCATTCTGGCAACGAAACCCTAATCACAACCTAGGCGTCGTACTCGGGCCGAGCCGTGTCTGTTCGCTGGACGTCGACGACGTTCAGTGGACGCGGCACGTGTTGTTTGAGCTGCTGGGTGTCGATCTGGATGCCATGGCGTTGGTGTATCCGACTATTGTTGGTAACCCGGCGCGCTTCCGGGTCGTGTTCAAATTGCCGGAAGGCATTGAGCTGACCCGGCACTCTCTTTCCTGGCCGAATGAAAAAGACCCTGACGGTTCGATTCACAAAGGCCTAATGGATAAAGCCAATGCGGCGAAGGAGCAGGGTGACGTAGATGGGGAAGCCTTGGCCCGCGCTGAGGCTAAAAAGTACAAGCGCCTCACGGTGTTCGAGCTTCGCGCTGGCCTGGTACAGGACGTGTTTCCGCCTTCGATTCATCCGGGTACCGGCAAGCCTTACACTTGGAGAACCCCACCGAACGCCAACGACGGCCTGCCGACGCTGACTGTCGATCTGCTGAACATCTGGCAAGGCTGGGAATTTTTCAAACGTGATGCCGAGGCAGCCTGCCCATGGGCCATCAAGCCAGCCACGGCGCCGGCGAAAGTCATTAAGCGTTCAGCGTCTACGGTGGGTAAGCAGCCATCGGTGATCGACGAGTTCAACCGCTGCCACGATATCGAGGAACTACTGCGCACTCACGGCTATATCAAGCGGGGTAGCAAGTGGCTTTACCCGCAGAGCAGCACCGGTCTACCAGGTGTGACAATCGCTGACGGCAAGGTCTACTCGCACCACGGTGCCGATCCGCTCGCGAATGGGCATCAGAACGACGCCTTCGAGGTGTTCTGTTTGCTCGAGCACGACGGCGATCAGTCGAAAGCGGTGAAGGACGCTGCGCGTATGTTGGGTCTGCAGCGTTCATCGCGGCCTGATCCGCAGGATCTTCCCCCGACCCCATCCGGTGATGTGAGCGAGCCGAGCTGTGCGAACGACGCCATCGGCGAGGCTGCTCCGGCTCCTGACGGGGGGGCGGGGGAGGCACTGACGCTCGACCATTTACTTCGTCGTTTTGCGCTGGTCGAGGGCACCACGCAAGTGTGGGACTGCGATCAGTCGCGGGTGATGAAGAAGGCCGCATTTGAAGCGCGCGTGGGCAAGCCGCTGGCCAAGGCGTGGCTAGACGACATGGGCAAACGGTTGATTGCTGATGAACACGTCCGCGACATTGAGCAAGCGCGACGCATGGCGGGTAAGAAGGGCGGCGCGCTCGGTATGCCGCCGACTGATCGGTATGTGTACATCGATGGCACCAAGGATGTCTGGGATCGGGAAAAGAAGCGGCGTATTGCCGAAGGCGCCGTGAAGATGGCGCTGGGTGACACTTATCCGCTGTGGCTCAACAGCAGTGAGCGGCGCACCGTGGATGTCGAACACATAGTGTTTGATCCGACCATGAGCAAGGACCCTGCGGTGTACATCAATACCTTTGATGGCCTGCCGCTGGAACCTGTCAGGGATGATGAAGCTTGCGCCAATCTGCGTTGGCTGATTTCGTTTTTGTGCAACCACGATGAAGCGGCGGCCCAATGGCTGGTTCGCTGGTTGGCGTACCCGTTGCAACACCTGGGCGCCAAGATGGACACCGCGGTACTGATGCACTCGATCATGGAAGGCTCGGGCAAAAGCCTGCTATTCGCCGATGCACTGGGCATGCTGTATGGCCAGTACGCGGCCACGGTCGGCCAGACACAGTTGGAGAGCAACTTCAACGCCTGGCAAAGCCGCAAGTTGTGGTCAGTGTTTGAAGAGGTTGTGAGCCGTGACCAGCGGTACAACCAAGTGGGCAAGATCAAGCACCTGATCACCGGTAAAACGGTGCGAATGGAATCGAAGTTCATCAACGGTTGGGAGGAAGCCAACCACATGAACGCGGTATTCCTGAGCAACGAAATTTTGCCGTGGCCGATCAGTGACAGTGACCGGCGGATGCTGGTGATGTGGCCTATGGAAACCTTGCCGGTCGAACGGCAAAAGGCGATCGGACGAGAACTAGAGCAGGGTGGAGTCGCGGCGCTATACGCCTGGTTGTTATCGGTCGATCTGGGCGACTTCAACCAGCGGACACGCCCCCCCTCGACGGATGCCCGCGAACGATTGGTGGCCTTGAGTCGGGCCGGATGGCAGACGTTCTTGCATCTGTGGAAGTACAGCGAGTTGGGCCAGGGGCTTTGGGGGCCGTGTCTCTCGACCGACCTCTATTCGCTGTTCCTCGAATGGTGCCAGCGCAATAAAGAGCATGTGATGAGTCAGACGAAGTTCTCACTGTTCATCAGTTCCGAGGTCGATAAGACGCGGGCGATTCCCTGGACCGATGGCAGCAACCGTCGTTTTGGCGCGTTCTTCTTCCCCGTCGATCAGGACGCTTCCCCGCCCCCATCACTGAAGGCGGCCGAGCTGGGCAAGCAGGTCGACAACTGGCGTGCAAAGGCGAAGCTTGCGGGCTGGCATGTGGACAGTTGGGACCACATCAAGGCGGCTGCCGCATGACTATCTCTAAAAGTGTGTTGGGTGTGTCGGGTGTGTGTTGGGTTGATTTCAGATACCCCACACAGATTGGAGCCTTATTTTTCGGCGGTTTGCGGGCTTTGTGTCGAGTGTGTTGGGTTTCGCTACGCGTGCGCGCATGCGTGACGTTAGATGTTCGGTTTCTGATGGCTGATTATTTTCTTCATGCGAGGACGGAAATACCCAACAAACCCAACACACTAAACACAACACGATTAGGGCTATTGATTTTAAAGGGTTTTGTTTGTGTTGGGGTTGTGTCGGGTTGGGTGTTTTTTGTGTCGGGTTCGTTTTTCGGGGGAGAAGGGCAATGATCCAGGCAATGGAAGTACTGCTGAAGCACTGGGGCGATCAACTTCGGCTCAATGGCGAAAGCGGCGGCATGGGCAGTCCGATGGCAACGATCATGGAGTGGGGTGGCTGCGCACCACGCGGCACGCCTGGATCCCGAGTCCTCCTTGGCGCTGGAGCTGGGCCTGATGCAGTTGCGCAGGATATCGCCGCTGCCCTGTCGGAGATCGGGCGTCAGGGTGAGCAGGGTGATCGGCTGATGCGGTTGGCGAGCCTGCGTTATGGCGATGATCCGGCGCCGACTTGGCTGATGCAGTTGCATCTGCTGGGGATGGAGTCTAGAGCGAAACAGACTTACTACGACCAGGTGCACCGTCTGCATGAGCGGTTGCTGGAAGTGCTGGCCGAACGAGCTGACGCCCGTAAGTGGCTTACCGCTGGTCGGGGCGTTTTGCCTCAAAGTCTCCTCAAAGTTGCGTCAAAGTTGCGTCGAGTCTGATAACCGAAAATGACCCCTTTTCGGTTTCGTACTCAGGGGGTAAAAAGTCACCACGATATGAATTTTGCGCCTTGGCGCTGACCCGAGCACGTGCTGTGCACTCCGTCCTGGCTAACATCATGACATTGAAACCCTGCCACCCGGCGGGGTTTTCTTTTTTGTGCTCGGCACACTCCTTCACTTGAGGCACAACATGACAAATGAGCAGCAAGCGCTGGCAGAGATGCCGATCTGGTTAGTGATCGTTCTGGCTCTCGTTGGAGGTGTATCCGGAGAGATGTGGCGAGCCGATAAGGATGGGGCGCGCGGCTGGGCGCTATTGCGGCGCCTGGCACTTCGCTCCGGTGCCTGCATCGTATGCGGTGTGTCGGCAATGATGCTGATGATCGGCGCGGGCATGACGATCTGGACTGCAGGCAGCCTGGGTTGCCTGACTGCGATGGCCGGTGCCGATGTTGCCATCGGCCTGTACGAACGCTGGGCCGCCAAACGCCTTGGCGTCAATGAGTCGCCAGCAATTGATCGCGAGTAAGGGCCATGATGCGGCTTGAGATGCGCGATAACATCGACAAGGTCGTGCGAGATATGCGCGGGCTGGCCCGTAACAAGGTGCCCATGGCTGCGGCCAAGGCATTGACCTTCACGGCTGAGCGTGTGCAATTAGCTGAGACGGCCGAGATAGTCCGCGTGTTTGATCGCCCAACCCGCTGGACCTTGAACTCGATCTACAAGCGCGGAGCCAGCCCCACCAGGCTATTTTCTCGCGTATGGGTCAAGGATGAATCCAGCTCCGGTGTTGCCGCCTCGAAATACCTGCCGGTGCATATGGACGGCGGCAGTCGTCCACACAAGCGATTTGAAAAGGCCCTGATTCACTACGGCCTGATGCCGGCGGACATGTACGCGGTGCCAGGTCAGCGCGCCCGAATGGATGGCAGTGGCAACATCAGCCGCGGCCAGATCATGCAGATACTGTCTGCCCTTGGTGCTGCCGAGCGTGTATCGGGTTTCATGGCCAACCGCACGGTGCGCAGCAAGCGGCGCAATCGCAATGCCCCTGACTACTTCGCTGGTCGCCCAGGCAATGGCACGGGTCCGCTGGGTATCTGGCAACGCGTCGGCAGCGGTGCGCGCCCCATCCTGATCTTCGTCAAGCGTCCGACCTATCGTCGTCGCTTCGACTTCTATGGTGTGGCCGATCGTGTCGCTACCGCCGAGTTCGAACCGCTGTTTCGGCGGGCATTGGCCAGGGAAATGGAAAGGGGCTGATATCTCTTTCCATGTTCCCCTATAACGTGGTTACGTGAATTCAGGAGACGCTCCTAAGAGCGGTAATGGCGTCCGCGATTTGTTCTCTAGCGTTTTGGGTTCTCCTCGCTAAAGTACCTATGGCCATCAGGTCACTGTCAGTGAAGTTTGTAATCGGCTCGGGAGCCAGCCTGTAAGTTTTACGGAACTGTGCTTCGCATCTGTAGCCAGCAGCATAGAGAAAATCTGAGTTCTGGGTGTCGAGGGAGTGCAACTGCTCGCAGGCATTGATGAAATTTTTTGTCTGCGGCCTATCTGACAACGCAAAAAAACGTGCTGGAATGTTGGGTAATTTATCAAGGTTAACGGCAAGGCGATCGTCAGGTAAAAACGTAACCGGCGTCCCTGGCGCTACAGTTGAGTACCCTTCAGTCACATCAACCAGCTGACCGCTAATGTTTTTATATACTGCGTGGTGCATCGCTTCAATATGACTTCCGGGCCAGATGTTAATGAGCCAGCCAAGTACTACCGAGCCTCCATGGTCATTTACGACTCGGGCAACATTCCAGTAGCAGTTGCCTATGGGCAGAGGGTTTTTGGCCACTGCTATTTTCATCAGCTCATACTGAGCATCCATAAAATCTAGGAAGCTCTGTGCATTTGGATCGCTCAGTGCCATTGCTTCATAAGCTGGGTCGATAAAATCCATGTTGTCTTTGTCTGTCCTAGTTAGAAAAATAATGTAGTTGTATATCCGAACTGGCGTGGGTTTCGCAAGGCGTGACGGTTTCGGTTCTCGAGGCACCCGAAACCTAAAGACGATCATCGATTGCCGGCGACTTCGGTGCTTATCGTGCGGAAATGGAAATCTCCACCTCTTTTCAATGGGTCCTTTGGGGCGATGACGGAATTGGGGTAATTCGAACCCCGATCTTTTTGCAGATTCAACCCGACATAGGGGGTTCCGCTTCCTGTCCAGTCCTAGGAGATGACCATGCCAACACAGCGCGAGATAGCCGATCACCTGGACATGAGCGAGCGCAATGCCCGCGAGGTGTTGAAGGGGTTGAGCATCAGTGACTGGCAGGCGGCCAGCCTGGACGAGATCCGGATCGCGTACATCCGCGACCTGCGCAACAAGGCGGCGGGGCGTGGGGGCAGCCAGTTAGAAGAACTCAACGCCGTGCGGATTGACGAAGGGCGGGTAAAGGCGGCGAACGGGCGTCTGCTATATCACGAGAAATTGCGGTCGCTGATCCCCAGCATGGAAGCGGAGCGCGTGCTGTCCGACTGGTCGGCCTTTGCCAACCGGGAGTACCTGGGCGGCGTTGAACGATTAATTCAGGAAATCGAGAACGTGCAGAAACTCACGGTTGATCGATCTGTGGTGGCCAAAGTTGCTGGACCTACAACCGAACGAATTGCAGGCTACGCGCGAAAACTTGGCGCAGAGCTTGTTGGCAGCAGCGGGGAAATTCAACCCGCCGCGTGATGTGCCCACGGCGGAGTACTTGAGCACGGAGTTTTACTTGCCCGCTGAAAGCGGTGTGCTGCACGGCCTGTACGACTTCCACTACACGCCGTACTTTCTCGGTGTTGCCGCGGCGCTGGATGATCCGCGCGTCAGCGAAGTGGACCTGATGAAAGCTGCGCAGATCGGCTGGACCTGGTTCCTGATCGGTTATCTGTTCAAGTTTGTCCAGTTCCTGCCCCGGCCGATCATGATCTTGTTTGCCAAGGAAAAGGACGGGAAGAATTTCCACGACGAGAAGCTCAAGCACGGCGTGATGGCGAACAGCGAGGTCAATCGGTTGATGCCGGTCGACACCAGCCGATCCTCCGGCAACCGCTGGGACCACAAGAGTTTTCCCGGCGGTTTTCTCAAGTTGGTCGCCTCGAACTCCCCCGGCAACGTGAAGTCGACGTCATCGGTGGGACTATCGGTGGTTGAAGAACCTGATGACACCAGCGACGACGTGAAGGGGCAGGGCGATGCGATCGCCCTGCTCGAAGAGCGTGGTAAGCGTTATCCCGGTTCGAAAATGCTGGTAGGTGGAACCCCGGCGATCAAGGGCGCGAGCAAAACCGAGGCGCGCTTGGCCCAGACCGATTGCCGAGTGCTGCCGATTGTCTGTCATGCCTGCGGCCAGGCTCATGTGCTGGACTTCGCCCATATCAAATACCTGGACATCAATGAAGGCGTCGAGCCGCACGAAATCTATGGTCGTGCGGATCCCGATACCGCCGGATATGCCTGCCCGCATTGCGGGGAAATCTGGGACGACTACCAGCGTAAAGAGAACATCCGCAACACGGTGTTCAACGCCGTGGAGGCGGGTGATCCATTCTGTGGTTGGGTAGCGACCAAGCCTTTTGCTGGGCGTGCCGGGTTCATCGAACTGAACGAGCTTTATGCGTGCCTGCCCGGTACGAGCTTGGCAAACATCGTGCGCGAGCAGCTCAACGCCGAGCACCAGGCAGCCATGGGCAACCTGTCGCTGCTGATCAAGTTCGTCAACCAGAAACAGGGTCGAGCGTATGAGTACAAATCGGATCTGCCCGAAGCCGACAAGCTGGCGGAGCGGGCCGAGGATTACCCGGAAATGTTCGTGCCCATGGGTGGCCTGGTGATCACCGCGGGCGTCGACGTGCAGCACGATCGCCTGGCGGTCGTTCTTCGCGCCTGGGGCCGTGGCGAGGAGTCATGGTTGCTCTACTGGGGTGAGATCTACGGAGAAGTGGTGTTGCCAGGGCAGGGCGTTTGGCTGGATCTGGAAAAGCTGCTGTTCTCGCCGATCACTCATGCCTGCGGCGCCAAGCTGAAAGTCTTGGCCGTTTCGCTGGACACCTCGGACGGCACCGTTACCCAGGATGCGGCCTATGCGTTTTGCCGTAAGCATCAACAACGCGGTGTGATGGCGATCAAGGGGGCCAGCGAGCGGGGCAACAGCCGGGACGATGAACGCAAAGAAATCTTCAGTGCGCCTCGCCAGGGTGTGGACACCGACAAGGAGCAAAAAGCCTCGAAGTACGGCCTACGCCCTTACATCGTCGGTACGTCGCGGGCCAAGGATCTTTGGATCGAAGGCCGGCTGCCGTTGACTGGCGAAGGTCCTGGTCGGATGCACTTCTACAAGACCGTGCGACCGGACTACTTCCGGCAGATTACCGCCGAAGTGAAAGCCCCCAGCCGGCGGCACCACTATCGCAAGGTCTGGCAGAAAAAGGCGGGCGAGCGAAACGAAGCCACGGACTGCGAAACCTACGCGCTGCATGCGGCCCGTTCGCTGAAAACGCACCTGCTCAATGAACACGATTGGGCTGCACTGGATGCGCAGATCCGGCAAGGCGGTTTGTTTGATTCGCCACCACCGGAACCCGACATCAAGCCGGATTCAGACCCCGCACCGGCGCCGGATAACCCGGTACCGAAACCATCCGCTGAACCCAACGAGCTCCCGCCTTCTGGCGGGAGAGTTGTTTCTGGGCGCCGCACTGCTATGCGCGTGCTCTCTCAACGCAGGAATTAATCTATGGCCATCACCCTGGAACAGGCGCAAAGCCAGCTTCAAGCCTGGCTCGACGCAAGCATGAAGGTCAGCCAGAAGCAGAGCTACCGCATCGGCACCCGCCAGCTGAACTACGCCGACGCGGCGGAGATCACCAAGATGATCGATTACTGGCAGCTGCAGGTGGATCGACTGGCCAGCGGTCGCCCTCGCGGCATTATCTTGCGCGGGATCACGCCGTTATGAGCCGCGGGTCGAAAGCCCCCCAACCGACGTTGTTGGATCGGGCCATCAATTGGTTGAACCCCGTGCAGGGTGCGAAACGCATGCATGCGCGGATGACGGTGACGGCGCTGGGCGGATACAGCGGCGCCTCGAAGAACAAACGCTCGCTCAGTGCCTGGAATCCGGGTGCTGGCAGTGCAGCCTCGGATCTGCTGCCGGATCTGCCAACGCTTCGGGAACGTTGCCGCGACCTAGAGCGCAACAACCCCATCGGCGGCGGCGCGATCAACACGGTGGTAACCAAAACGGTCGGTACCGGGTTGGCGCTGAAGTCGGTGGTCAACCGGCAGATCCTCGGCTGGGATGAGGACACCGCGCGTGCTTGGCAGCGCAACACCGAGTCGTTGTTCAAGTCGTGGGCGGAAACCACGGCGTGCGACATCACTCGCGAACAGAACTTTTATGGCTTGCAGGACCTGTCCTGGCGTTCAGTGCTCAGTAGTGGTGATGTCTTTCCGCTGTTGACCCACAAAGAACGCCCGGGTCAGCACTACTCGGCCTGTATCCAGCTGATCGAAGGCGATCGGGTGTGTAACCCGGACAACAAGGCCGATACCGAAACGCTGACCGCCGGCATTGAACGTGATGCTGATGGGGAACCGATCAAGGCTCACATTCTGCGCAGCCACCCGGGTGCACTGGGTGTGCGAGAGCGGAAGTGGGATGAGCGACCGTTCTTCAATGAACGGGGTGGTCGGGCGCTGCTGCATTTGTATCGACGCAAACGTGTCGGTCAGCCTCGCGGAGTGCCGTACCTGGCACCGGTGATCGAGAAGCTCAAGCAACTTGATCGTTACACCGATGCAGAGCTGGAAGCCGCGGTGGTGTCGGCGTTCTTCGCGGTGTTCATCAAACCCGGCCCGGGGGGAGACCTCAGCCCGTTGGCCTCCGCAGCGACCGGCAACACGCCGGTGGGCGGTGATCGTCCTGCAGATCGCGCGGCCGGTGGCTGGGACGGCACGCTCAGCGGCGGCATTGTCGCCGAGCTGGATCCCGGCGCATCGATAGAGTCGGCGGCGCCCGGGCGACCAAACCTGGCGTTCGATCCGTTTGTATTGGCGATGTTGCGCCAGATCGGCATGGCCCTGGAGCTGCCGTATGAAGTGCTGATCAAGCACTTCACGGCCAGTTACACCGCCGCGCGTGCCGCCGTGATGGAGGCCTGGCAGTTCATCCGTGGCTGTCGTGATTTTCTGGGCAACGATTTCTGTCAGCCGGTGTACGAGCACTGGCTGGAAGAGGCGGTCGCCCAGGGCGACATCGATGCTCCCGGTTTTTTCGACCATCCGTTGCTGCGGTATGCCTACTGCGGGTCGATTTGGGTCGGTGATGGTCCTGGCACGGTGGATCCGCTTAAGGACATCAACGCGGCCAAGGCGCGTGTCGATCTTGGCGTCAGCACGCTGGCCAAGGAATCGATGCTCTACGACGGCAGCGATTGGGAAGAAAACCACGAACAGCGTGCGCTGGAAGTGAAACGTCGAATGGAAGACGGCCTGTCTGTCACGCCGGCCTCTCAACCTGAAGACCAGCTGCCGCAAAACCCCGACCTACCCGAACGGACCTGACCATGACCGATAAACCAACCGACGCTCCCCCGGCGCATCGGGTGACGGCGTTCGACCTGGTGTCGCGCGAGCCCTGGGCGATCACCCCGGACATGTTGCACACCATCGCGGCGATCGCCCGACGTGAAAACGATGGCCCCGAGGCTGTAGAGGCCCGGCAGGGGCGTCCGCTGCAGAACACTCGCAACGTGACTCAGCGCGGCAGTGTGGCGCTGGTACCAGTCACCGGCCCGGTGTTTCGCTATGCGAACCTGTTCACCGCCATGTCCGGCGCGACTTCGCTGGATGTCCTAGCCAAGGAGTTCACCGCGGCAGTCGATGACCCGCGCACCGACAGCATCATCCTGGTGATGGACACGCCCGGCGGCCAGGCCAGCGGCATCGCCGAGTTCGCCCAGATGATTCGGGCATCCCCGAAACGGGTGGTCGCGTACGTGTCGGGCAACGCCGCCAGTGCAGGTTACTGGATGGCGGCTGCGGCCCACGAAATCGTCATGAGCCGCACCGGTGCGGTCGGCTCGATCGGCACCGTGCTCTCGGTGCGCACGAACAAGGATGACGGCAGCGTCGAGATCGTCAGCAGCCAGAGCCCAAACAAACGCCCCGATTTTGCGACCGAGCAGGGCCGTGCACTGGCTCAGAACCATGTCGATCGCTTGACCACCATCTTTGTGGAGGACGTCGCGAATTATCGCGGTGTTGACGTCGATACCGTCCTTTCCGACTTCGGTCAGGGAGACATGCGCATAGGTTCAGATGCTGTTGCACTGGGCATGGCCGATCGTGAATCCACCCTTGAATCTTTGATTGCCGAACTCAACGGCAGCAACTCTGGAGATCGTTCTATGAGTACTACCACCACCCAGCCAAGTACGACCGCTGGCGATAAACCATCCATTGACCGCGCTTACCTGGCGGCCAACCACGCCGAGCTGCTGGCGACGCTGGAGCATGACGCTCACACCGCCGGTGCGAAAGCGGAGTGTGAGCGCATTCAGGCGGTCGAGGCAGCCGGCCTTCCTGGGCATGAGGAGTTGATCGCCTCCCTCAAGTTCGACGGCAAGACCTCGGGTGCGGAAGCCGCCAGCCAGGTGATCAGCGCGGAAAAGTCCAAGCGCACTGCCGCTTTGGCGGATATCCGCAGCACGGCGACCAAGCCCGTCCCTGCCGCAGCCGCACCGGACACTCCGGCGGCCGCGGCTGATCAGGAAGATCCCGAGGCGCCGCTAGAGGAGCGAGCCAAGGCGACCTGGGATGGCAACAAGGAATTGCGGGCTGAGTTCGGCGACTTCGGTGCGTACCACGCGTACCGCAAAGCTGAAGACAAGGGCCTGATCAAAGTCCTGAAGAAGTAACCCGGACCACACCCACCACCCTTTAGGCTTTGGAGATCCTCATGCCTCTTACTCTCGACACTCCCCGCGCTTACGAGACGGGCGACATCAATGATCTGGCTGTCGCTTCCGGCGTGCAGATCTTCGAAGGCTCGGCCGTCGGCATCAATTCGGCGAATGGCCTTGCGCGTCCGATGGCTGCTGGTGATCTGTTCGTTGGCTTCGCTGACCGCGGCGTAGACAACCGCACTGGGGCTGCCGGCGCGGCGCGCGTTCGCTTGCGTGAAGCGGGCAAGGTGCAACTGCCTGTCGCTGCCCTGGCCATCACCGACATCGGCAAGGCCGTGTACGCCACTGACAGCGGCACGTTTGTCCTCATCGCAGCCAGTAATAGCCGGATTGGCCATGTGCACCGCTTTGTCAGCGTTGGCGCGGGCATCGTCAAGTTCGCCGCGCAGGCCGTCCCGGTCGCGTAACACGCCGGCTTATCAACCCTTTCATCAGGAGATACACCCATGGGTGCTGAAGTACTGTCCAGCCGTGCCGTCATTGGCACGTTTTACGAGCTGCTCGAACAAAACGCCGGGGCGACCTGGATCGATCTGATCTCCAACCTCTTTGACTCCGACCAGGCCAAGGAAACGTATCCGTGGATTGGCGCGGTACCGACGCTGCGTGAGTGGATCGGCGGTCGCCACGCCAAGGGCTTTGTGAGCGCTGACCTCGAAATTGAAAACCTGCACTACGAAGCGACGATCGAGGTCCTGGTCAAGGAGCTGCGCCGCGACAAGACCGGGCAGCTGCGCATTCGCCTCGGTGAGCTGGCCGATCGCACCAACTCGCACTGGGCTCGCCTGCTGTCGGCCCTGGTGCTGAACGGCGAAAGCCAGATCTGCTACGACGGCCAGTACTTTTTCGATACCGACCACGAAGAGGGCAACAGCGGCCCGCAATCGAACAAGATCACCACCGACATCAGTGAACTGGCGGCCACGCTGCACGGAACCCCCTCGCGTCCGAGCCCTGAAGAGTTTCAGCAGGCCGTGGCCAGGTCGGTGACCCAACTGACCAGCCTCAAGGACGATCAAGGCGAGCCCATCAACGAACTGGCCCGCGAGTTCCTGGTGATGGTGCCTTTCGGTTTGCTGAGCGTGGCCCAGTCGGCGCTGACCGTACCGCGCGGTACCAACATCAGCGAGATCGTCATGCCGGACAACGTCAACGTGCGGGTGATCGGTAACGTCCGCCTGAACGCCTGGACCGACAAGTTTGTGACCTTCCGCACCGACGGGCGCCTGAAGTCGTTCATCCGTCAGCAGGAAACCGACGTGGTGATGAAGGCCAAGGCTGAGGGCTCGGAGTACGAGTTCGACAACGACGCGCACCAGTACGGCGTCGACACCTGGCGCAACGTCGGTTTCGGGCGCTGGCAGTACGCCGTCCTGAACCAACTGGTGTAAGCCTTCGGGCTTGCAACTCATTCGAGGACATCACAATGCCGAAATACACAGTCGATCAGAACATCACCTTGTTCGGTGGCGAGCTGATCCTGACGGCTGCTCAGGCCGGTGCGCGTGCGCACTGCCTGCAGGAGCTCAAGAAAGGCCGTTACCAAATCATCAGCCCGGTCCAGTTCAAGAAGGGAGAGGTGATTGTCATCCCGGGTGAGCCGGACAAGGCGCTGGCTCAGAAGGTCACCAAGGTCGAAAAGGACGCAGGGGGCGGCAATGGCGAATAAGTCCTTTACGGTGGTTAGCGGATCATTCCGCAAGCCGGATAACACCGAAGTCGGGGTCGGGGGCACGATTGAGTTGCCTGAAGACGTGGCCCAACGCTTCCGCAACCAGTTGACCGAAACTCAGCCCGGCGAATCGGCCAAAAAAGCCAGCATCGACAAGGTGGGCGCCGATGTTTGAGGAGGACCTTTCGGCCTTCCTTGAGGATTTCAATGTGGGTGGCCTGGTTGACGGCGAGCCCTTCCTGGCGGTGCGGGATATGCCGGATGAGATCCGTGCCATGGCCGGCATCAACAGTCAGTCGACCTACTACGAAATCCTGATCATCACCGCCGAGGCGGAGCGCCTGGGCATCGTCAACGGCAAGTTGATCAGCGTGGGTGGCGTGTCCTACAGGGTGCGCGACCGGCTGATGATCGATGACGGGGCGTTCAGTCTCGCTTCACTCACCAAGGTCTAACCCTATGTCTTCCATTCAAGAGCGCATCGTCGATCGGGCGAAGGTGCTGATTCTTGCCGCCGGTACGTTGGCCGGCGACCGCGTGTTTCGCAGTCGCACGGAAGCGATTACCCGGGACATGTCGCCGGCCATTGTGATTCGCCCGAACCTGGAAACCACCGAACGCGAAAGCCAGTCGGTGGACCGCAACCAGTTTGAGCTGTCGGTGGAAATTCTCGCTCGCGAGGACACCGCCACGGGCGAGACCTGGGATCAGGTCGCGGACTTGGTCAAGGTCGCCGTGCACGCGATCCTTCTGGTGGAGGACTCCTTTCCCGAGGCTGACCGCATTCAGCGTTTCTACATCGACTGGATCGAGGACGACGGCGACAACACCGCGGGCAACTGCATGGTGCGCTACCGCTTCACCTATCTGTGCAACACCGGCGACCTGTCGTCGGGACCCACTATTTATTGAGGAATACCTCCTATGCAAATTGCATTCGGTAGCGGGCTGTTTTATGCCACCCCGCTGATGGACGCCTTCGGCAACTCGCTGGCCGCACCGACGCCGATCCTGCTCGGCATCATGCAGGAAGCGTCTATTGACCTGTCCTTTGACTCCAAGGAGTTGTTCGGGGGTGACCAGTTCGCCATCGATGCGGCGCGCGGGCAGGGCAAGTTGTCGGGCAAGGCCAAGTCGGCCCAGATCAGCCTCTTTCAGTGGAACCAACTGGTCTTTGGACAGACGCTCAGTACCGGCCAGGTGCTGGTGAGCCATTCAACGACCCCGACGCCAGTTCCGGTGGGCGCCTCCATCACTGTTGCACCTCCTGCCGGCGGCATTGTTTCGGGTGACCTGGGTGTTCGTGGCGCAGGTTCGGTCCCGTTCCAACGAGTGCTGGCTGCTCCAGCAGCGGGCCAGTACGTATTCGATTCGGTTGTCGGCAAATACACCTTTTCGACCGCTGATGTCGGTGTTCCAGTGTTCATTGATTTTCGCTACACCGTGACGACGGGCAAAAGCCTGTCGGTCAAAAATCTGCCCATGGGTGACATGCCGGTGTTCCAAGGCGAGTTGTTCCTGAAATACAAAGGTAAAACCATCTACGTGCGCGTGCCCAACTTCGTCAGCAACAAGCTCGGCATCTCGACCAAGCAGGACGATTACACCATCCCCGACTTTGAGTTCACCGGTTACCAGGATGAATTCGGTGAAGTCTGCTACTGGAGTTCGAACGAATGACCGCTGTCAACGTACCGGGTGTTTCGTTCCCGTTCCCGGGCAAAACACTGGTGATTCCGCCGCTGTCGTTGGGGGACCTGGAGCAGCTGCTGGACCGCATCAATAACGTCATGTCCGGCAGCATGGACAAGGACAGCATTGCGACCGTTATTGATGCCACGCACGCCGCATTGCGTCGCAATTATCCGGACATGGATCGTGCGGAAGTGGCAAGCCTTCTCGACCTACAGAACATGCGTGGCGCGCTGGATGCCGTCATGAGCGCGTCAGGAATGGAGGCGCAACCTGTGAGCGAGTCGGGGGAAGCTCCGGCCCCCTCGACTGGGGCCAACTCTACGCGCACTTGATTGCCAGCACTGGCCAGAGCCCGGTCACGCTGCGGCGTGATTGGGACATGGTGATGGTGGGGCATATGACGGATTACTGGCAGCGACATCCGCCGCTGCATGTCCTGGCCGCCGGTTACCTCGGCTTCAAACCGGATCTGCCGGTGGCGGATGCGCCGGATCTGGCCACGAACCTCGCCGCGATGGCAAAGGATCTGTGGGGCGATTTGCCAGAGCATTTACGCGGCGCCTTGGATGCGTTTTCCGGACCAGGCAGTACCGGTTAGGTCGCAGCAGCATTCAACACCTGAAAAGCCTCCGCATCGTCGGAGGCTTTTTCTTACCCCCACTTTTTTGAGGTGTCGGCATGGAAAGAAACATTGCCTACCAGTTCACTGCCGGCACGCAGGGTTTTGACCGCGCAGTAGAAAGCATCGAGCGCAACATGCGCGATGCACGAAGCACCTTCAATCGCGAACTCCGGGCGATCAACACCGACATGGTGGGCAGCCAAACCCAGATCAGTCGATTGGGTGCGGCCGCCAATGATGCCTTCGGCTTTGTCGGGGCCAAAATCAAAGGCGACCTGCTGGCCTTGGGTGCTTCGATGGCTGCCGTATTTTCCGCCGTTGCGATCAAGGATTTCGTCAGCGACAGTAAGGCGGCACTGCTTGAACAGCAGTCTGCGTACCGTGGCCTCGAGGCGGTGGCCAACCATGCGGGTGTAGGCATTGGTCGGGCAATGGAGGAGGCGCAGAAGCTGTCCGCCGATGGTTTGATCAGTGTTAGTGATGCGGCTAAGTCCCTGCAGAACCTTTTGAGTCGGGGTTACAACATTGATCATGCGGTGTTGGTGATCAACCGTTTGAAGGACGCTGCTGCCTTTAACCGACAGGCCAACCTCGGTATGTCTGAGGCCGTTGTAGGCGCAACCGAGGGCCTCAAGAACGAAAACTCCGCGTTGGTCGACAATGCGGGGGTGACCAAAAACGTGGCAAAAATGTGGGAGGAGTACGCCAAAAGCATCGGCACCACCCGCGACAAACTCAGCGACTCACAAAAGATTCAGGCCGAGTACACCGGTATTCTCAAGGAAACCGAAGCGCAAGTCGGCAACGCCACCAAAGCCTCGCAAGGGTTGACGGGCAGTCAGGCTGAGCTGGACACCAAGAGCAACGAACTCAAGGTCACCCTCGGTACGATTCTTGAGCCTGCGTTCATCAGCCTGAACAAGCGCCTGGCCGAAACAGCGAGCTGGTTCAATGGCTTATTGAAGGGCCTGACCGGGACCGGCGTCACCGTTGATGAAGTCGCTGGCAACGTCAAACGCCTTGAGGCCATGTTGGCGAATCTGGATAACAAAGGTTCCCGCGGCGGTGGCGGTAAGGCGCAGCTGGAAGGTTCGCTGCAGGAAGAGCGGTTGTTATTGGAAGCCATGCAGCTGACTTCCGACAAGATCGAAACAGTCGACGCCGGCATGAAGACGCGTTTGGCCCGAATCGAAGAGCAACGGCAAAAGGTCGCCGAGATGGCGGCCACCGGCGATACCCGACTTTCAACCCAGCAACAGGCGCAGCAACGCCCGACGGCCTATGGCCTGGAGGTGATGCGTCTAACGAAGCTAGAAACGGCTTACGCGGCAGCCATTGAGCATCGTAAGGCGCTGGAGCAGGGCAACACCCCGCCACCGGCCAAGACGGACACGCCGACAGCGGACGGCGGCACTTCAAAGTCGCGGGTCAGCCAGTGGGCTGAAGTGCTGGACGCGCAGAAAGTGGCACACACCCAACAGCAAGCCGAGCAGGGGGCGTTCCAGCAGTTCGCGCTGCAGAAGGAAGTCGACTATTGGCAGGCGGTGCTGCAGCGCACCGACCTCAGTGCGGCCGAACGGTTGAGTGTCCAGCGCAACTACCTGGGTGCGCTGACCAGTTTGCGCAAGCAGGACGAAGGTTCAGCGTTTGCAGATCTGCAGGCCCAGGCCCAGATGTACCGCAACAACATGGACGCCCGCCTGCAGATCGCCCAGCAGGTGCTGGATCGCAGCCGGCAGTTGTACGGCCAGGACAGCGAAGAGTATCGCCAGGCGGCCTCTGAAGTGGTTGCGATCGAGCGTGAAAAGCAACAGCAGATCACCAACATGAAGCAGCAACAGTTGGCGGCTGATCAGCAGGCTCGGCTCACGGACATTTCGCACGCTGAGCAAATGGCACAACTGGATCTGCAAGCCAACCTGATCACCCAGGGACAATTGCTGCAGTCGCAGGCCGAGTTTGAGCAACAGCGCTACGCGATCGAAGCGGCCGCCTTGGCGCAGCGCAAACAGTTGCTGGAGCAGGATCCGGATCGCAATCCGGTGGCCCTGCAGCAGGTGCAACAACAGATCCTCGCGCTCGAGCAAACCCATCGCAACAGCATGGCGGTCATTGGCCGTCAGCAAACGATGGAGTCCCAGAGCAATTGGACCGGAATGGTCGGCAGCGTGCGCTCCAGCTGGACCAGCGGACTGAATGGCATCTTGACCGGCACCATGTCCACCCAGGGCTTGCTCAACGGGATTTTTGGCAGCATCGGTAGTGCGTTTATCGAGAACATGGTCACCGCCCCGTTGATGGCCTGGATGTTCGGTGAGACAGCCAAAACCGGTGCAACGGTTGCCGGTGTTGGGGTGCGCACCGCGGCCGAGGCGGGCGGCGCTGCCATGTCCGTGGCGATCTGGGGCGCGGCCAGCATCAAGAACATCATGGCCAGCGCCTGGCAGGCCATGGCTGGTGCGTTTGCGGCCATGTCGGCGATCCCCATCATTGGCCCAGCGTTGGGTGTGGCAGCGGCTGTTGCCGCCGGTGCGTTCGTCTTCGGGATGGTGAAGAACGTCGCCTCCGCTGAGGGCGGCTATGACATTCCCGCCGGTACCAACCCCCTGACCCAGCTTCACGAACAAGAAATGGTACTGCCCAAACAGTACGCCAACGTCATTCGCCAGGCGGCGAGTGGTGAAGGGCAGCTCGGTGGTGGCGGTGTTTATCACTACAACGATCACAGTGGCCGGCTCACCCCAGCGGATATCCGGCGCAACGCCCGGGTGTTTGCCGAGGAGATGCAAAAACTGCGGCGCAACGGCGCCATCAAAGCGTGAGGAGGAATTATGGCGTTAGGTCCTATCTGGCCGCCGCGCTGGATCGCCGGCTATCCGGATCGAGGCGTGATGGCCGAAGGGGTGTTGCCGCGCATGCCGGGGCAGACCTTGCTCTCTAAAAAAGCACCCGAATGGAGCACCGGGGTGCAGAAGTCCGTCAGCGGGCGCCGCCGGACGACGGCCTATTACTCGGCACCGCTTTGGTCTTTTCAGATCAGCTACAACGCGGTGCGCAAGCGTCCAGGTCTGGATGAATACTCGCGGCTCATGGACTTCTTCAACCGGCGTAAAGGTCAGTTTGGCGAGTTCTTGTATTTCGACCGTTCCGATCACCTGGTGACGAATCACCGTTTCGGTACCGGGGATGGCTCGACCACCACTTTTCAGCTGACCCGCGCCATTGGCAGCTGGGTGGAGCCGGTTTACGGCATCGTCAATATCGATGCTCTTCGGATGAGTGGCATCCCCATTACTGCGTTCACCGTCGATGAAATCGGGCGTGTCACCTTCGATGTTCCGCCCCCGGGTGGTGCTTCGCTGGTCTGGAGTGGGGCGTTCTTCTTTCGCTGTGCGTTTGATGGGGATTCGCTGGATAGCGCTCAACCATTTCGGATGATTTGGGAAATGAAAAACATCGCCTTTACGAGTATCAAACCATGATCGATGCGTCTCCCGCGTTAAAGGAATTTTTGGCTACGGCGCGCAGTTTTGTCATGGCTGATCTGTACACCATCACCTTGGCCAGCGGGCAGGTGCTGCGCTACACCGATGCCGGTGTGCAAATTTACTACGGCGGTCAGAACTACTCAGCCAGTGGCCCGCTGATTAAACGCTCGGGCGTGCGGGCCGTCCGTGGCATTGAGGTCAATACCTTGAGTGTCACGTTCTCGGCCGGACTGGAAGACACGGTGCTCGGCGAGTCGGTGCTGCCGTTCATTGCCGGTGGCGGGTTTGATGGCGCTTCACTGAAGTTGGCCCGCGCGTTTATGCGTGACTGGCATACACCAGTGATCGGCGCCGTTACACGTTTTATCGGGCGTGTCGCCGAGGTTGATCCTGCTGATCGACAGCAGGCCACGGTGGCGGTCAAGTCTCCCATGGAGCTGCTCGACACCAAGGTGCCGAAAGGGGTGTATCAGCCGTCCTGCCTGCGCACCGTTTACAGCAGTGATTGCGGCGTCAATCGGGTGTTGTTTGAAACCGCTGGGGTCGTACGACCGGGCAGCACGGCGCTGCGCCTGCAGAGCAACGTCGACGCCGATCAGGGTTGGTTTGACCAGGGTGTAATCCGATTTGTAAACGGTGGCAATGCCGGCGTGGCCCGCACGGTGCGACGCTTCACTGGTGATGGCGTCGTCACCTTGATTCTTGGGCTGCCAGCCGAACCACAGGCCGGCGACCAATTTCTGATTTATCCGGGCTGTGCGCGCACGTTGGAAGCTTGCACTAACAAGTTCGACAACCGGGCACGGTACCGGGGGATGCCGTTCATTCCCGTGGCGGAGACTTCGGTATGAACGCGCTGGAAACTCAGCAGCGCGAGATCGTCATCGCCGAGGCCCGTCGTTGGCTCAACACACCGTATCAACATCGCCAGCACCTGATGGGCATCGGTGTGGACTGCGCCTGGCTGTTGATCGAGGTGTACTTCGTTGCGGGGCTGATGCCGATGATCGACCCAGGGGCTTATGCCCAGGACTGGCATCTGCATCGTAGCGAAGAGCGATACCTGCACTGGCTGGAGTTGTACGGGCAGCAGATCGAAACACCGCAAGCCGGTGATGTGGCGGTTTGGCAGTTTGGCCGAACCTTCAGCCACGGGGCAATTGTGGTCAATGAGCACCAGGTCATCCATGCCTACCGGGACATCGGTGTCGAGTTAGCCGACATGCGCGAAGAGCACTTGGCCAGCCGCCCGGTTCGCTATTACACATTGAACAATTACGGGGTGAATGATGGGAGGCAGCAGTAGCACCATCTCCAACAGCGCAACGCGGATCAATGCGTTGCAGGTCCAGAGCAGCGCCAGTGGCAAGCCGATCGCGTGGATCGCTGGACGCAATCGCATCAGCCCCAACCTGATTTACTACACCGATTTCGAGTCGGTCGCCAAAACCAAAAAGACCAAGTCCGGTGGCAAGGGTGGGGGTGGCGCAACGCAGAAAGACACCACCTACACCTATTATGCCGCGTTGATTCTAGCCATCGGCCGGGGTCGATTAGGGGCCGTTCACCGAATCTTCCGTGATAAAGAAGTGTTCGCTGAAAAGACGGTGGAGGGCGTTGCGAAGTCCGCGCTGTCGCAGGTCGGGTTGAGTTTTAAGCGAGGCACTTCGGATCAGGATGTATGGGGATTTCTTTCAACCAAGCATCCTGCCGAGGCGATCGCTTATTCAGACACAGCGTACGTGTACGCCCCGCGGTACCGCCTCAATGATAGTGCCGGCGTACAAAATCATACCTTCGAGGTCGACGGACCCTATCAGGTACCGGGTCTACCTGATGCCAACCCCGGCGCGTTCCTGCCCGGCTTGCTTCTGGATCCGTTGGATGGGATCGGTTTCGACCCCAGCTGGATTGGGGATCTGAGCAGCTACCGTGATTACTGCCTGGCGGAAAATCTGTTGCTAAGTCCGGTGCTCGATGAGCAGGCCCCCGCAAGCGAAGCGATCGCGCGTTGGCTGCTGCTGACCAACAGTGAAATATTCTGGTCGGCTGGCAAGCTGAAGGTGGTTCCCTTTGGGGATCAGGTGGTGACCGGAAACGGTGTCACCTGGTACCCGGACACGACGCCAGTTGCGCATTTGACCGATGACGACTTTCTCGCCGAAGAGGGCGAACCCCCCGTTCAGCTCAAGATCAAGAGCCAGGCCGACAGCTACAACGAAGTCTCGCTGGAGATCCTGGATCGAGCACATGAATACAATACCGATGTGGTGCGTGGTGTGGATCAGGCGGCGATCGAGCAGTTTGGCTCGAGGCCGATGGATACCATGAAAGCGTATGAGATCTGTGACGTCGCCATTGGAGCGCACGCGGCGCAGCTTCTGGTGCAGCGCAAACTTTACATCCGCAACGAGTACCAGTTTTCCCTCGGGTGGCAGCACGTGCTGCTGGAGCCGATGGATCTGGTTACCGTAACAGAGCCCGGTCTGAAGCTAGAGCAGCGGCTGGTCCGGCTGATCTCGGTTGAGGAGGACGATGAAGGCAAGCTTGCGGTAACCGCAGAGGATGCCTTGCTCGGTGTCGGCAGCGCACCGAACTATCCCGTGCAAAGCAAGGCCGGTTACCAGGGCAATCAGAACGCAGAGCCTGGGCCAGTGCTGCCGCCCATCATGTTCAACCCACCGGAGAGCTTGTTGCTGGGTGGTGACAACCAGATCTGGGGCGCGGTCACCGGCGCCGGTGAGAGCTGGGGAGGTTGCGAACTCTGGATCAGTGCTGATGGTGACAGCTACTGGAAGGCTGAGACCATTTATGGCGGTGCCCGCATGGGCCGGCTTACGGCGACTTTGGCTACGGGGAGTGATCCGGATACGGCAAACACCTTATCCGTGTTGTTGTCCGTGCCTGACGAACTGACCGCGGTCACCACTGCGGAAGCTGATAGAGGGGCGACGCTCTGTTGGGTCGACGGTGAGCTGATCAGTTATCGGGACGCCACGCTGACCGGTATCGGTGCCTATAACCTGCAGTATTTGCGACGCGGCCGGCTCAGTTCGCCGGCAGTCAGCCATCCGGCAGGTGCCCCCTTCGTTCGTCTGGATGATGCGGTCTGGAAGTACAGCTACACCCCAGACCAAATCGGCAGGACGGTCTGGGTCAAATTTCGGTCGTTCAATGTGTTCGGGCGTGCGCTGGAGGACCTGGCCGATGTGGCTGCCTACAGCGTCCTGCTGTCGCCGGCGCGGGTCGTACCCGGTGCCGCGCAGAACCTGCAGTTGGTCGGCGCGTTTGAGGCGCCGTATTTCACCGTCAGTTGGGCGCCCGGAGCTCGGGCTGAAGAACATGTGGTGCGGATTCGTAATGCCAGCAGCAATGCCTTGCTGCGTGAGGTGTTTACGACCAGCACGACCTTTACCTACCAGCGTGACGATGCATTGGTAGACGGCGCACTGGTGCGCAGCTACCGCCTCGAAGTCGTCGAGCGCAATGCCGCCGGCAGCGCGCCAGTGGCGGCGTTGCTGGTCACCAACAGCGCACCACCTGCCGTTACAGGTACCGCTGCGACAGTCAGCGGTACAACCGCAAACGTCAGTTGTACCGCCAGCGTGGCTGCAGATGCAGCAGGGTATATGTACGTGTACTCCCTGACCGCGGACTTCGAACCAACAATCACCGGAAGCGTGGGCTATCAGGGAGCCTCGCGTACTGGCCAGATCACAGGCCTGGCTACCGGGCAAACGTGCTTCCTGCGCGCTGCTGCCTATGACACCTGGAGCAGCACCCGCTCCCAGCTCAATTTCGCCCCCGCGATCACCTTCAACACCTGATAGAGACTCAATATGCAACCCATCCAATTCTTCGCCGCCAGGGCCGAGGACGGCGCCCTGCTGCCCGGTGCAACGGTGGACGTGTTTGTGAGCGGATCCAACGTCCGTGCGGATGTATTCGCAAAAGCTGATACAGAGCTTCCAATAGCCAACCCCCTGACCTCAGACGGTAATGCCCGCGTTTTTTTTTACACCCGCGAACCACGGATCGATATCAAGATTCGCCGAGGCGGTTACGTCGCACCCATGATGGAAGGGATCGTAACGGTTGACCCGCAAGATGCCTTGCTGGCTGCTGAAGCAGCTATGGTTCGCGCTGAGGCCGCTGCGAACTCCGCGCAGGTGGCCGCCCAAATTTACCCGGATATAGCTTCGGGGTTGGCCGCAACCCTCGATGGTAGATATTTCAGCGTGATTTCCTCCGGCGTCGAAGAGTTCCTCATTCTTTACCGGAAGGTGGCGGGAGTAGCGGTCGAAATCAAGCGATACCCTTCTGCCGATGCGATTTCGTCGATCAGGGAGCTGATTGATAACTACAGCAGTGAGGAGGACGGTGTCGCTTTGGAGGTCAATGACGCAAGTCGGCGCTTCACTTTGCTGAAGCTGATGGTTGATGGAACATTGGATTTGCTCGGTGCGCAGCTGAGCAACTCAGGTGATGGACTGGAGATTTCGGACTTCAGAAATTTCATCTTTGCCCGGCTCGGCGCTGCTGAAAGCAATATCAATGGTCTGGTCACTCAGCCTTCTGATCAAGCTGGCATTGAATTTGTGGGTGGTTGTGGATTCGTCGCCGGTAGATTCGACAGCGAGGGTGCGTTTTTTGGTCCCTCACGTGCGGGGCAGACTCAGGTCCTCTCGACAACCCTTGAATTGGACCGGCAACAACGTACAGACCAAATACACATCATTGGTTATGGGCAATCGAAAGGGCGTGGGGCGTTTTCGCTCCCGATCATTTCTACAGTTCAACCGTACAACAATTTAATGCTGGTGAGTGGCACGAAGATCCGGGCGGGTGAGCCAGGCTACAACGCAAGCTCATACGTACCTCTGGTAGAGACGGTGGTTGGTGACGATGGCGAGGCACCGGTTTTGGCAATGTGTAACGGGGTTGTGCGCCGAGCTGTAGCGGCTGGTGAGAAGGCGGTTGACTGGGTGCTTATCGCTTCATCCCCCGGCATGGGTGGTCAGAGTGTTGAATCTTTAGGCCCTGGTGGGACTGGCTATTATGAAAAAACGATCCAGTTGATAAAGGATCATGCCGCGCTTTCGAAAAGTCTCGGAAAAACCTATTCGGTATGGGCGTACACCTGGACCCAAGGCGAAGCGAATTACTCAACGACCGGTAGCGGCGCAACAGCCACAAAGTCCGCCTACCAGTACGCGCAGCTCCAACTAGAACTGTTTGATGCTATGTCTCGAGAAATTGCACAGATTACCGGGCAGAAGTTTCGGCCGTACCTCTTTACTTACCAGGTCGCCGCGCATCGACGCTACAGCAGTGACACCATGCAGATTGCCTTGGCTCAGTGGCGTGCCAGCCGCATGCGCCCGGATGTGGTCATGGCGGTACCCGACTACATCTTTCCGGTTTACACCGACAACCTGCATCTGACCAACGAAGGCAGCTGGCTGCTGGGTGAGTACTACAGTCGCGCAATGCACGAAACGATGGTTCATCGAAGCGGCAAATGGCGCCCTTTGGAACCTGTCACCGTCGATTGGCGCACTGACCACATCGATATCAAGTTCCATGTGCCGGGCGGTCAACTGGTCCTTGACACTGCACTAGCAGCTGCAGCTCCAAACTTCGGATTCGACATTCGCGAGTTTGGGGCTGTAGTTACCAATCTCATCAGCGTGGTGGATGTCACCGGCAGCGACACAGTGCGCCTGACACTCAGCCGAGCAGCACACACTGACGCGGTTCTGAGCTATGCCAGGGGGCGTCTTGGCGATGCAGCGGCCTCAGGTCCTGTAGTCGGGGCGCGGGGAAACCTGCGCGATACGCACGGCCTCTATGACACCGCTACATCACCACTTGGCAACACTTTCGCGCTGCATAACCCCTGCGTGATGTTCGAATTCAACCGTAAAACAGGTTTCTAAGGAGAAGAATATGGGCGGCGTTCGTATTATTGCAAAAGGCGTAGACGCTGAAGCGTACGCAACGGAATACGCAGCACCTGTGCGCCATGCACTGAAAGGTATTCACTTTCTCAACACAAGCTTGGAGAAGGCTGCTCGAAACTATGCGCCAGGTAAGGGCATCGAGCAGGGAAGTATCGTCGGAACACCTGGCATTACTGCCGGGTACGCTTCCATAAAGTCTTTGTCAGACTACATCCAGTCGGGTATCCCAGAGTCTGACAGCATGACGGTTTTCTGTATTGCTCGCAGCCTTGACACCGGTCTTGCATCTCCAACCAGGCCGTCTTTTTTAGGAACGCAGCAAGGGGTTGCGGCAGCAGGGGGTACCTCCGACGGCATCAACATGTACATGACTTCAGCCGGCGGAGGGATGGTTTCCTTTACTGCAGCTTACGGGAACAATGATGCTGATCGGACAAACGTCGTCTGTTCAGTGTCTTGGGAAAACATCAAGACCTTTGCACTGTTCGTAGCAACCATCAGCTCGGTCGGTATTACATTTCGTGATGTCACTAACAACCGAGCGAACACTGTAACCCCGCCTGCAGGTCTGCCACGGCGTCGAACAGTTAACAAACTTCGCTTGGGCAGTGCGTTCAATGCGTTTGGCGGCTCCGGGGATGTTGCGCTGGTCCAGGTGCACTCAGACCTTTTAACGCCGGTTCAGATAGCAACAACCATTGATGATCTGCGTGCGTATGCCCTGCGCAAAGGCATCGCCGTCTGAAGTAGATATTCGTGATAAACCAGCCGCCATGAGCGGTTTTTTTATGTCTGCGTTTTGATAGCCCGCCAAGCGCGGGCTTTCTGCTTGGAGAGATGCATGCCTCTTACACAGCAACAACTGCTACAGATACTTCCCAATGCCCGCCCTCTAGCGGGCATTTTTTTGCCTGCAATGAACCGCGCTATGGCCCGTTACAAGATCGACAGCCGTGTGCGTCAGGCCGCGTTCCTGGCCCAGGTTGGGCATGAGTCTGGGCATCTGCGGAGGCTGGTAGAGAACCTGAACTACAGCGCGGAGGGTTTGGCGGCGACCTGGAAAGATCGGTACTGCGGCGCCGATGGCAAGCCGAACGCCAAGGCGATCCACCTGGCCAGGCGTCCAGATGCGATCGCCAACGATGCGTACGCCGGTCGCAACGGCAACAAGGCGCCCGGGGATGGTTGGTTATACCGCGGACGTGGGCTGCTGCAGATCACCGGCCGCTCGAACTACAGCGCTGCCGGCACCGGTCTGGGTCTGCCGCTGGACGATCAGCCGGAGCTGCTCGAGCAGCCCGAATACGCCGCCATGTCTGCCGCCTGGTGGTGGACGCAGCACAGCCTGAACGATATGGCCGACGCGGGCCGATTTCAGGATATCGGCAGTGTCATCAACACCGGCAAGCCTGGACGGGTGCCACACGGCGCCGCCGAGCGGCTTGCGCTGTACCAGGTCTCACTGAAAACACTGGCCTGATTCATACCTGCTAGCAATTGCCAGCGGGGCACTACTTGAAATAGAACGGGGAAATTATGGAACTCATTGGCAACTGGAAAGACGCTTTAAAAATGTCCAGCGTTCAAGCGGGCGGTGCCATTGCAGCACTGGGTATCGCTGAGCAGCTGCTGCCTCAGCTGCAGGCGGTATTGCCGCCGGTGGCTTATGGCGTGCTTGGAATTCTGGTGATGGTGGCTCGCCTGATCCTGCAGCCAAAGTTGAGTAAATAAGCAAAAAAAAGAGCGGCCGGTGTGGATGCGTCAACATCCAGACCGACCGCCGTCCTCGCAGAATGTCCCTGCAATTCCAGCCAAGGCTCCTGCTTCGTGCACAAAGCGGAGCGAGCCTAGCACCTGTTTATCCATACAGTAAAGGTCTTGCTATCGATGTCCTATCCCATCATCCCTTGGATGGGCGGCAAACGCCGCCTGGCCGATCGCCTCATTCCGCTTTTTCCGCCTCACGAATGCTATGTCGAAGTCTTTGCCGGCGGTGCCGCGTTGTACTTCATGCGACCTCAGGCTGCCCCCGTTGAAGTCCTCAACGACATCAACGGCGACCTGGTGACGTTGTACCGCGTCGTGCAGAACCACCTCGAAGAGTTCGTGCGCCAGTTTAAATGGGCGCTGAGCTCTCGCCAGGTGTTCGAGTGGCAGAAGATGACCCGCCCTGAAACACTCACTGACATCCAGCGCGCTGCCCGATTTTTCTATCTGCAACACCATGCCTTTGCCGGTAAAGTCTCCGGGCAGACGTTCGGTACCGCCACCACTGGTCCTGCCATCAACCTGCTGCGGATCGAAGAAAACCTCTCCACCGCCTGGCAGCGCCTGTCCGGTACCTATGTCGAAAATCTCCCCTGGCTCGAATGCGCAGAACGCTACGACCGTGCCCACACCTTTCACTACATGGACCCTCCTTACTGGCAGACGGCCGGCTATGGGGTGGACTTTCCATTCGAGAACTATGAGCGAATGGCTGACTTTATGCGCCGCTGCAAAGGCAAGGTAATGGTCAGCATCAACGATCACCCGGATATTCGCCGCGTGTTCGAGGGCTTCCACTTCGAGACGCTGGACATTCGTTACACCAGCTCCAATCAGCGGCACGGCAAAGCTGAGATCAGCGGCGAGTTGGTGATCATGAACTGGGATCCAGCGGCATTGGACGGGTTGTTCTAAATAGGTTAGGGGAGGGACGACTTTCGGCCTTTCCCCACCTGTCGCAATATCCAGCAATAAATTGACTGCAGGGTGGCTATGCAGTTAGCAGTACATATATACAGATTTAGCGAATGACACCGGTGATGGAACCTACCGGGCCTTGGATAGAGCAAAGCAGTAGCTTCGTACTACCCTCGGTTAGCAGACCTGGTTTGGTACAACTCAACCGAAGCATTTCATCAGTCGAGTTAGATTGTCAGTCGCTAGGGTTGGGAGATCTTACCGAAATATGCATCCGCACCACGCCACTAGCGAAGTCCAACAATCAGTGTGTGAGCCCTGTGCTATCATATTAATCAGTTTGTGTTTCTTTTAATTTCTTCATTATATCAATGCTCATTTGCAATCCTAGTTTTTCTGAGTGCTTTAAAACAAAAATTTCTAATAGCTCCAACTCAATAGAAGTGTAACTATCATCATCTTGTGAAGTTAAGGCGGTCTTCATTAGGCGTTTTACATCTGAGTCAGGCTGTTTAGGTCTGTCGGCGATTTTCAGAAAGCGATCAAGTCCATAGATGTTAAGTGTTGCACGACCTTTTGGTGTTTTCCATGAGTATAATTGTCCAGCGACAATGACTTTTAAATGTTCATCATAAGTGTCGAAATGAGGGTGTATGATTTTGTATGCATTCGATTTGTTTGGGAATTTAATTGTTTTCTTCGGCGTAGACAGTGTTTCTTTACTGCCTTTTTCTAAGTTACAGTCTATGCATATGACGCAAAGATTCTGAGGGTGGAACATGAATTCTGGATGTGAGGATCTAGATATAATGTGTTCTGTATCCCATGCTCTATTGTGTTTTACCATTATTTTTTGCCTGCAAAAGCAACAGGTATAGTTTTGCTCTTTTAAATAATGGTCTTTTATTGATTTTTTTACTGGCTCAAAAATTTTATCTATCCAGTCAGAAGCGGACTTGTTCGGTGAGCGAGAGTGGTTTTCGATAATGGCACTCTCACTACTTGAAAATTTGACTTCAATCATTTTCTATGACCCGTAATGCTTTCTTAAGTGTGGATAGTAGTTTTTTTACTGGGTCATTGCTTGGTACCAAGTCATGAAATTTCAAAAGACTTTCAATCTCAGATAAGAAGACCTCGTCAGGCTTTCTGCCATCTCTAATCTGGGACAGTATTTCGACGATCTGAGTTAATAAGTATTCATTCTTATGTCCGGGTGCCCTAAATACATGCGCAAGCTGGTAGTCGGAAGATTGCGTGTGTGTTTGTTTGCCATCGATTACTATCGCTGGATTGTCTTCGAGATTGACAACGTATGAGTTTGATGGGCTCATTGATGAAACGATTTGTGGTGAGTGAGTTGCAATAATGAAGTGACATCTTTTGTAGTTTGAAAATATTCCTTCTACCAACGGTAAAAAATCACGCTGCCATTCCGGGTGAAGGCTGAGCTCGGGTTCGTCCAATAAAATTACTGAATCGTCGGAAATCGCTCCTGCGATAGAAAGTATGTTGAATAGAATGCAAAGCTCTCCGGAGCTGGCTTCTGTTAGTAAAAAGGATGAGCTGTTTTTGGTCTTGGTAAATTCTATGTTTTCTAAATCGATGAGGTCGTGTTCTGCAAGAGTTGCAAACTCTTTTAGTAGTTCTACTTTTGTGTCCGATGTGATATTTAAGTCTAATTCGTAGGTTGAGTTTCTTCCAAATAATTCTTCTTGATCTTTATTGTAGTGGTCACGAATGGCTCTCACGCTATCCACAATTTTTTCTTTGACTTCAGCTGAAAGTTCCTCAATGCCTCGGACTGATCCTCCTTTGAAAAAACGAGCGTTTCGGATTGCTTCTATTGGGCCTCTGCCTTTTTCGTCTAGAAAGTCATCGAAAGAAAAATGAAAACTAGTTTTGAGTATTAGCTTTAATTTTGATGTTAAGCCCAGGTAAGTGAATAATGGTAGGATTTCATTTTTTCTGCTTTCGTGGTTTAAAAATAAATTAATAAATGAGCCGCCGAGCTGATCAAACTTAGATGTTAAATAGTTTTTTTGTGAGTTTTGCTCATTGGTTCGGGTTCCTCTGTAGATGTAGTGATTTAGAAGGTTTACATCTTCGTCAGGTATTGAGAATTTGTCGAGTATTGGAAATTTGTCAAAAGGGCTCGATGAAACGGCAATCAATTTCGGGTTTTTATATGGAGGGGATTCGGTGGAATTGGTTGTATGCCGTATTTCGTTCTCTTGCATCAGGTGATGGTCTCTGAGGGTGCGCTCGAAAGTTTCACGATGTAGAGAGTCAGCACCTTCAAGATTGTTTGGTATAAAATGTAATTGTGGCTTTTTGATTGTTATTGTATATGTTGTATCGTAGCTTTTATATGTCATGCTTCCTGTATTGTTGAGGTTTTTGTTTGCGTTGTGATCAAAGTATCTAGAGAGCTGTAATGCGTTAAATGAAATGGATTTATTGCTCATCGAGGAGGTTAGATTTAGTAAGCATATTTTTTTCAGTAAAGTGCTTTTTCCACATCCGTTTCGGCCTACAAGTAAAGTATAAACATTTTTTTCATTATTATAGTTGCTTCCGCAAAGCTCAATGACTTTGTTGTCGTAACTTATGTTCCTGATAATCATTGGTGGTCCTGGTCTTTCAAGGATTAATAAAGATCAATTCTATGGCTTCTAATTAAAACTGAACCGTGGGTGAAGGGCAAATCTATACCAGACCGGGAGGCGGAGCCTCCACAGGACCTGGTGGTGGACCAGTTTGTCCTGTGACCCCTTCTGGCCGATTTCTACCTATCATTAAGGGCGGCAATCGACCCCTCCTGAAGCGGGCCTGGCGCTATTTGATCTAGCCGGCGTTTTCCCGGATTGGGATATCGACCATACCGCCGGCACTGTCGGCGGTGATGATGACGAAACCGTCGTGTTCGCTGGGCTCATGTTCGGCATTCGGATACTGGCCGATCGCAGCGCACAGGATTGGTGACCGGTCCCGCCGGCGGATCAGATAGGGCTGCTTCTTTGGTCCGCCTTCATCTACCCATTCAAACCAGTTGTTGATGGCGATGATCGCCCGGTGTGGCCAGATAGCGCGGAAGAATGGGCCGTGTGCGACTTTCTCCACCCTGGCATTGATCGGTGCTGCGCGGTCCTTGGCCCAATGCGGGCGCCATCCCCAGCGCACCATGTCGGCGTGCAGGTACTCACCCTCCTGGTGAAAGATGGCGAGCTGGGTTGTCGGAGCGGCGTTGTACCGCTCAAACGGATGGTCGCCGGCGCTGTTTACCAGAGGGTTGGGCATGCTGAGTGCCGCGACGAAATCGTGGATGCCGTCGTATTGGGAAAGTCGTCCGCACATGTTCAGCCTCTCTGATTACCAGCTTGCAACTCGCGAATGATCCTTTCTTTTTGATCCAGGACCAGCGTCAGGCTTCGAATCTGGAAAAGCTGGTCGGTGGTTTCCGCCTCCAGGTTCGCCATCCATGCCCGCTTCTTTTGGAGTTCGGTCGAGAGCAGGTCGTTCATTTCCACCAGGGTGGAAATATTTTCCTTTGTCGCCTGCAACTGACGCTTTAGATCCTGGACGTCTTCCTCGAGCATGCTTGCGTAATGCTTGACGGTTTCCAACCTGGTCGGGCTGCAGAGCCATTCGCTGGTGTCTTCGATTTCGTAGGGATCCACGGTCGCGCCTTACACATACTGTTTGAATATACAGTAATTGAGTTGCGACGTTATGGCGAATGCTGGCGACGGAATGCCAAGCAGATCACTCCGGAGTCATCATCAGCGCGAGTGTCATTTTGATGAACTCCTCATTCTTGTCGATGGTGTCCAAGGCGCCGCGGACGTTATCGGCGGCGTCAGCGGCGCCATGTTGTTCGACCCAATTCGATAACTCCATGATGGCGGCTTCCAAGGCGAGCTGGTTTTCGTTGATCTTGAATAGCAGGGAAGGGAGCAGGTCAGAATTTGGCATCGCGAATCCTCGGTTTTGAGGTCAGCGTAGCAGGGAGTTTTAAGTTAGCGGAATGCCGATGGGTGAACTCAAATGGCGGCTGGAAATGTGCGGGCGGTGGTACGAAAGAGGTACGCAGCAAAAACAGATGCTCTTTAAGCCTTTATTTGTGAGGCCTTCATGAATAGTTGGTCCAATCCATCATCGGGGCGACGGAGAAGCGGCGGGAGAGTGGGGCGGGTGTGGCGTTGGATACGGACATGGGGGATCTGGAATCGGTGAGGCTGGGAGGTGGGGGAGTTTATCAGGATTGGGGTTGTGGGGGTTTGGTGAGTCTTGCACTCGCTTTGCCCCCCCCCCCTAGCGCACTTTGCCATAACCCAAAGGTGTTACTCAGCAAGGTTTCATTATGGACAGGCGGGTAAACGGAGCCGGAAAAATATATATGCCCATTCGGTTTGTATTTATTTGGCCGGATTTTACGATTTGATGATAGCCGTAATTTCGATAGGGTCTAAAAACTGGCATTTCTTACAGTGCCCAAGAGTCGAATGTGCAGTGAAAATACGAACGTACCATTAATTTTCAGATGAGGGCGAACAGATGATCAAGAGTATTGAATGTTCTCTTTGTGTTCCTTGGGATAAGGGGCTCGACCGAATGATTGAGGGGGCTTTAACACGAGTGGGAGTTTCAGGTTGCGATTAATTACTAGCAGAATTGCTAGTATTCTTAATTGTATTTTTGTGATTAGATAAGTTTGTACTGATTTCATGCAGGCTGTTTTGTTAATGCGGTTTGAATAACAAGTGCTGAAGGGTAACTATTAATCATTTTGGAGAATGTGTATGAACGCTGAAGCTAATTTGCCTCCTTTGGAGTTTAAAATCAATTATATAACCTGGACTACTTTTCAGGTGGAAGCGACGTCGCCTGCGCTTACGTATATTCTTACTGACTATTCCTTTGGTGTTCCAACTGAGCTGTATAGAGGGCCGAATGGAAGAATTACCTTAGATAACTTAACGAAAAATACAAACTACAGTTTTACGCTCGTTGGGTACGTTCCGCCGTTTGGAAATACAGAACCAGCTTTGGTCGAATTCAAGACCCCCGACCGAATGCAACCCAAGCCTCCAAGCTTCTTCGAGCCCTTCAATCAGACTCTCGATCAGGTTTCCTTTTTTTGGAGTCCCGGTGAAGTTGAAGGTGGTGAGCCTCGTTATGAGATACGCCGAGATAAGAGTTTACTCGATACCCCAAAAACACCTCCCTATACCGATACCACTCCAGAACAGGGGCGGGACCACTCCTACTGCATTCGTACCTTTGATGATGGATTCACTTTCTCAGAGCCTGTTTGTGTCAATGTCTACTTCGAGGATCTTACCGCGCCCACCAAACCTACAGGGTTAAGAACCTCAAATTTGGCCTTGCAGTTGAGCTGGGATGAGTCATATGACAGTTCTGGGGATATTACTTATATCGTCGATAAAGGTATCGATGATGAATTGGGGCGCACGAAACAACTGGAATTTTCCATTACCGGGCTGGAAGCGGGGGTGCGATACGAGTTTGGTGTGACAGCGATCGATAATTCCAACAACAAGTCAGATCGAGAAATCATTCCTTATCCCGCAATCGGTATTTCTCTTAAGGATAAGCGGGGGGTGTAATGAATCCTGTGTAAACGGGGGTGGCTGGTAATCCTGCAAAAGCCTGTCTTCGAACTGGATACTGAACCTGTTCAAGGCTCCCGCCCAGTCCCTGATTGGCATTGTCCACTTCTTGCTGATGTTGTTCAGCGCCAGATAAAAGAGCTTCATTACCGCATCGTCAGTCGGGAATGAGGCTCTGCTTTTGGTGACCTTGCGCAGGCTCATGTTGATCGACTCGATGGCGCAGGCGGTGATGGCTCCTTTCTAAATAGCATCGGAGTTCCATCCATGTTCAAGGCGCAGGTCATCATGTCAGGTGAGCTGGCTGTAAACAGGCGTTGGATCGACTCGACTCAACTGAGTAGCCACGTTTTTTGGGCGAGGGGGGGCTTTCGCGCCCTTCGGCTGCGAAGTCGTTGTAAAGCACCACTGGGGTAGAAGCCTATTCTTACGCCAATGGTGTTCTAAAAAAATTTGTCCCCTTTTCCCCAGCCGTTTTTTCGTTCAGTGATCCGCTTCTCCCTTGATGGCCAAAACGCTGCAGGGCACCTGATACAGAACATGCTCCGTGGTACTGCCAATCAGCTTGTCCACCCCTTTGTGATGGGTATTTCCCATTACGAAGACATCCGCTCGAGTATGAGTGGCAAAGTCGGCCATCGCTTTCGTTGGCGGCCCAGCAATGAAATGTTGTCGCTCAGGTGGCACGCCGTGGCGTCCGGCCAAGGCAACGAAGCACTTTTCAAGTGACCGGCGCACGTCGTTGGCGAAGCCTGGCATCGTCACGGCGCCAGCACCTGCATCAGAGAAATGTGTGTGGGTTAGTTCATAGGCATACAGGATGTGCAATTCAGCTTCGCATTGCGCGGCCATTTCGCTCGCCGCCTGAATGATGCTGTCGTTGATTGCGCTGATCTGACCCTCAGGATGCGATGGATCAACCGCCGCCACTATTACTCGAGGAAGCGGACACCTGACTTCGCTGACCAGATGTACAGCGCTCGGACATTCGCGTAACAACTGCCAATCCAAAGGCGTGATGAATACACGTTTGAGCGCTGATTCATGGTGTACGTCCTTGATAATCAGGTCAGGCTGCATTTCAGCCACATGCCCAAGGATTTCTTGCAGCGGGTCACGGGTCAATGCAACTTCGGTGGTCACAGTGATGCCCTTCCTGCGCATGAGTTCGGCCTCATCCGTCAGCCACTGCAGGTTCTCCTGCCGGCAACTCTCACGAAGCTGTTCACTGTTGCTCATTAACCGCATAAGGTCGAAGTCTTCGATGAACACCGCAATATGCAGCGCTGCGCCTGTAGCGTCGGCCAATGCGATTGCCCGCTCCATCGCCGGCGAGTGACGCATGGTGGGACCTGCGATCAGAAAGAGTCGTTGATACTGCCTCATGTGACACCTCCAACGTTCCGGGTTATCCGCTAGTGCCCCCAGCACTCTCGCTTGTCCCACCATTGGCGATCTTTTATCGCCTCAACTACCTGGATCGACACTATCAATATACGCCAGCATCACCGGCTTACCAGTTGCCAAGACTGTCGAAGGGTGTAGCAGACCTTTCCATCACGATCGAGCAAGAGACGAGACTGCTGGAAGCGCGCGCCACGCCACCCGTCTTGACCACGGAGCATAACCAATGCGGTTGCTGGTAGTTCAGCACCTGAATCAATACTTCGTAAAAAACGAACTATTCGCAACGAATAAACGATTTTTGTTGTGGTAACAGGCTCGCTAGCATGACTCCTCCAGCCTATTGTTGCTTCATGCGGAGACAGTAGATGACGGCCATCAGCGTCGGCCAACCCTGGATGTGGGCCGCCTTCATCGTGTTCGTCCTTGCCATGCTGGCGCTCGATCTGTTCGTCTTCGGCGGGCGCAAGGCGCATCGTGTTTCGGTCCGCGAAGCGCTGGCCTGGGTCATCGCCTGGGTCAGCCTGGCACTGGTCTTCGCCGCTCTGCTCTGGTGGTATCTGCACAGCCATGTCGGTGCCGAAGTGGCCCAGCGTACAACGCTCGAATTTCTCACCGGCTACCTGATTGAACAGTCGCTGTCGATCGACAACATGTTCGTTTTCGTCATGATCTTCGGCTACTTCGCCGTGCCGCCAGAGTTGCAGCGCCGTGTCTTGCTCTATGGCGTGCTCGGGGCCATCGTCATGCGCGCCGGTATGATTTTCGCCGGCGTCTGGCTGGTGCAGGAGTTTGCCTGGCTACTCTATGTCTTTGGTGCTTTCCTCGTCATCACCGGCATCAAGATGCTGATCTTCGCCAACCAGCAGCCAGACCTCGAAAAGAACCCTTTGCTGCGCTGGCTGCGCAGCCATCTTCGCATCACCGACGGCTTTCACGGCGAGCACTTCTTCGTGCGCCAGAACGGCCTGCGCTGGGCGACGCCGATGTTCCTGGTGCTGGTACTGATCGAGGCCAGCGACCTGGTGTTCGCGGTGGATAGCATCCCGGCTATCTTCGCCGTCACCACGGACCCGTTTATCGTGTTCACCTCCAACATCTTCGCCATCATGGGCCTGCGCGCACTGTATTTTCTGCTTGCCGACATGGCCGACCGCTTTCACTTGCTCAAATATGGCCTGGCCATCGTACTGGTGTTCATCGGCGGCAAGATGCTGGTCGCGCCGTGGTGGCACGTGCCGATCCAATGGTCGCTGACCACAGTCGGCGGCATCATCTTGGTTTCCGTCCTGTTGAGCCTGACTTTAACGAAGAGCAAAACACGGGTTACGGGAGAACAACGATGATCAGGGACCGAAAAGGGGACCGATTTATTTTTCCTAGCCCTTCACGTGATCTAGACGCACAGGCGCCACCTGAATTTATGCAGTCACTTTTTTCATGTGTGCTGTTAAATTATGGCGGGTGTGTGCGGGGCACTTTCGGGTGCGCCGGGTTCCTGGATCCCCGGTCTTCCACACCTGCGCGCACGTCGACCCGCCCAGCAGTGTATGAAGGCACGGGCGGCAACCGGAAGTGAGTGGTAATAAACAGACGGACGTCCCTGAGTGACGTCCTTTTTAGTTGAGACCCCAGCAATACTGAAAGGGCAGTGCGCTTGTCAGCAGTTTCAGCGAATACAGTTCAGGTTTGCTGCATGACGACTGATTCGTCCCGAATCTCAGAACAGCCTTCTTGATCCCACGATCAAGCCTCAACGCTGGGCAAACGTATCCCCCCGACTCCCCGACACCTTCCTGCAATGCACCAACGCATCGCGAATCATGAAGTTCACCAACGTCGGCGACACTCCCAACTCCTTGGCAATGTCCTTCTGCGGCACGCCATGCAAGCGGTACATCTCAAAAGCATAACGCGTCCGGCTCGGCAGCTCGGTCAGGGCGTTGGCGATGTTTTCCAGGGTGGAGAAGTTGATGTGCGAGGTTTCCGGGGAGGCGCCCTGGATGACCACGTTGAGGCCTTCTTCTTCAGGGCCGGAGTATTTCTGTTCCAGGGCCTGCTTGCGGTAGTGGTCGATGGCCAGGTTGCGCACGATCTGGAACAGGTAGCTGAGCTGCGCCTTGAAGGAGGAGGTGATGTTCGGCGCCGATTGCAGGCGGAAGAAAGCATCTTGCACCACATCTTCGGCGCGCGAGCGGCAGCCGGTGATGCGGGCTGCAATCTTGACCAGTATCAGTCGATTGTCGACGAAGGCTTGAAGTAGCGGCGAATCGCACCTGCTTGTGGACGCTTGTTCCGTCATTGGAAATCACCTTGCTGCCAATAGGTTAGTGGGACGACAAGAAGGCCGGGGCCGCCCTACACATCGAGCGACAAATTATGTTGAATGATAATGATTGTCAATTGAGAAAGAGAAGTAATGCGCATTGAAGGTGCAGAGTGAGAACTGCGACACGCTGTCGTGCCACGGCCCGGTTGGCGCTCATGCCTGGCGACTAATTATTTCCAGGCGCCATCCGTTCTCAAGGAAGAAATTGCACAGCGCAACCCTCATCACCCCGTAGGAACGAGCTCGCTCGCGATGGTCGTCAATGATGACGATGGGCGCCTGACACCCCGCGGCGTTCTCCGGATTTTCGCGAGCAGGCTCGCTCCTACCAAGCCGAATTCAGGCAGGAAACCTCATGACCGACGCGTTCGAAATCCCCAGCACACTGGTCCAAGCCCTCCAGCGCCGCGCGGCCCTGACGCCGGATCGGGTGGCCTTGCGTTTTCTCGCCGAAACCCGGGACCAGGCTGTGGTGCTCAGTTATCGCGAGCTGGATCAGCGGGCGCGGACGATTGCCGGCGCGTTGCAGGCCGAGGCCGGCTTTGGCGAGCGCGCGGTGTTGTTGTTTCCCAGCGGGCCGGATTACGTCGCGGCATTCTTCGGTTGCCTATACGCCGGGGTGATCGCGGTGCCGGCCTATCCGCCGGAGTCGGCGCGTCGGCATCATCAGGAGCGGCTGCTGTCGATCATCGGCGATGCCGAGCCGCGCCTGTTGCTGACCAGTGCCGGCCTGCGCGATTCGCTGCTGCAAATCGAAGGGGCGCCGCCGCTGTTGTGTGTCGATACCCTCGACAGCGCCCACGCCGAACGCTGGGTCGCGCCAGCCCTGGTAGACGCTGACATCGCCTTCCTGCAATACACCTCTGGTTCCACCGCATTGCCCAAGGGCGTGCAGGTCAGCCACGGCAACCTGGTGGCCAACGAATTGCTGATCCGCCACGGTTTCGGTATCGACCTGAACCCCGACGACGTGATCGTCAGCTGGTTGCCGCTGTATCACGACATGGGCCTGATCGGCGGCCTGTTGCAGCCGATTTTCAGTGGCGTGCCGTGCGTGTTGATGTCGCCGGCGTACTTCCTCGGCCGGCCGCTGCGCTGGCTGGAAGCGATCAGTGAATACGGCGGCACCATTAGTGGCGGGCCGGATTTTGCCTATCGCCTGTGCAGTGAACGAGTCAGTGAGTCGGCCCTGGAACGCCTCGACTTGAGCGGCTGGCGCGTGGCCTATTCCGGGTCGGAACCGATTCGCCTCGACACCCTGGAACGTTTCTCCGAGAAGTTCGCCAGCTGCGGTTTCAGCGAAGACAGTTTCATGGCCTCCTACGGTCTGGCGGAAGCCACGCTGTTCGTCGCCGGTACTCCGCGCGGCCAAGGCATCGGCAATTTGCGAGTGGACGACCGGGCCCTGGCGCAAAACCGTGCCGAAGCCGGCGAGGGCAGCGCGATCATGAGCTGCGGCGTCAGCCAGCCGGATCACACGGTGTTGATCATGGACCCGGCATCGCTCAACGAACTGGCTGACAACGCGGTCGGCGAAGTCTGGGCCAGCGGCCCGAGCATCGCCCACGGTTACTGGCGCAACCCCGAAGCCTCGGCCAAGACCTTCGTCCAGCACGCAGGTAAAAAATGGCTGCGCACCGGTGACCTGGGTTTCACGCGCGACGGTGAGTTGTTCATCACCGGGCGCCGGAAAGACATGCTGATCGTGCGCGGGCACAACCTTTATCCACAGGACATCGAGCAGACCGTCGAGCGTGAAGTGGAAGTGGTGCGCAAGGGGCGCGTCGCCGCCTTTGCGGTCAATATCGATGGCCAGGAAGGCATCGGCATCGCTGCGGAGATCAGCCGCAGTGTGCAAAAAATCCTCCCGCCCGAGGCCTTGATCAAGGCTATCCGCCAGGCCGTGGCCGAGGCGTACCAGGAAGCGCCGAGCGTGGTGGTGCTGCTCAATCCGGGCGCCTTGCCCAAGACTTCCAGCGGCAAACTGCAACGCTCGGCGTGCCGCAATCGCCTGGCCGAAGGCAGCCTCGACAGTTATGCGCTGTTCCCTTCGGCGGTCACAGAAAGCACAGGCAACGTTGAGTCCGCCTGTGAGTTGCAAAGCCTGATCGGCCAGATCTGGTGCGAGCAATTGCAGGTCCAGCAGGTCGCTGCCGACGATCACTTCTTCCTGCTGGGCGGCAACTCCATCGCGGCCACGCAAGTGGTGGCGCGTCTGCGGGAACAACTTGGCCTGGAGCTGAACCTGCGCCTGCTGTTCGAAGCGCCGACCCTTGGTGCCTTCGCCGACGCGGTGGCGCGGCAACAGCAGGACGGTGGCCTCGCCCAAGGCGCGATCAGCGCGCTGTCGCGTAGCGAGGCCATGCCGCAATCCCTGGCGCAGAATCGCCTGTGGATCACCTGGCAGCTCGACCCGCAGAGCAGCGCCTACAACATTCCCGGTGCCTTGCGCCTGCGCGGCGAACTGGACGAAGACGCCCTGCGCGGCAGTTTCCAGCAGTTGATCGAGCGCCACGAATCCCTGCGCACACGTTTCTTCGAGCGTGACGGGGTGGCGCTGCAGCAGGTCGTTACGGCCGCTGAATTCAATCTGCAACGCATCGATATCAGCGATCTGCCGCTGGCCGAGCGTGAAGCCAAGGCTCGGCAAATCCGCGAGGACGAAGCGCGCACTCAGTTCGACCTGGAGAAGGGGCCGTTGCTCTGGGTAACGCTGGTGCGCCTCGACGACGAAGATCACCAACTGCTGGTGACGCTGCATCACATCATCGCTGACGGCTGGTCGATGAATGTGTTGATCGACGAATTTTCCCGGCTGTACGCGGCGGCTGCCCAAGGACAACAAGCCACGCTCGCGCCACTGCCGACCCAGTACGCCGACTACGGCAGTTGGCAGCGCCAATGGCTGGCGCAAGGGGAGGGCGAGCGCCAACTGGCTTATTGGAAGGCGCAGTTGGGCGATGAGCATCCAACCCTGAACCTGGCCACCGACCACCCGCGCTCGGCGCAACAGCTGCACAGCGCCGCCCGCCATACCGTGCGCCTGGGGGCGGACTTGAGCGATGCCATTCGCCAGACCGCCCAGGCCCATCAAGCCACGCCGTACATGCTCTTGCTGGCCGCGTTTCAGAGCCTGTTGCATCGCTACAGCGGGCAGCGCGACATCCGCATCGGCGTGCCGAATGCCAACCGCCCACGCCTGGAAACCCAAGGCCTGATCGGCTTCTTCATCAATACCCAGGTGCTGCGCGCCGAGGTGGATTCGCGTCTGCCATTCGTTGAGTTGTTGGCACAAACCCGACAGGCTGCCTTGGGGGCGCAGGCGCATCAGGATCTGCCGTTCGAGCAACTGCTCGAGGCCTTCCCCCAGGCGCGCGAACAGGGCCTGTTCCAGGTCATGTTCAACCACCAGCAACGGGATCTCAGCGCCTTGAAACGCCTACCCGGGCTGCTTGCCGAGGAACTGCCGTGGCACAGTCGCGAGGCCAAGTTCGACCTGCAGTTGCACAGCGAAGAAGATCGCAACGGGCGCCTGAGCCTGTCCTTCGACTACGCCAGCGAGCTGTTCGATGCCGCGACCATCGAACGCCTGGCCGAGCACTACAGCCGCCTGTTGCGCGCCATCAGTGAACAACCTGAAACCGCCATCGGTGATCTGCCACTGCTGACCGGAACTGAAATAAATCAGCAAGCCGAATGGGCCGTGGCTCCGTGCCCACCCGCCAGCCAGTGGCTGCCGGAACTGCTCAACCAACAAGCCCGTCAGACACCGGAACGCACCGCGCTGCTGTGGGACGGTGGCAGCCTCGATTTCGCCGAACTGCACACCCAGGCCAATCGTCTGGCCCACTACCTGCGCGACAAAGGCGTCGGTCCGGATGTGTGCGTGGCCATTGCCGCCGAGCGCTCGCCGCAACTGTTGATCGGACTGCTGGCGATCATCAAGGCCGGTGGCGCCTACGTGCCACTCGATCCGGATTACCCCGCCGAACGGCTGGCCTACATGCTCAGCGACAGCGGCGTCGAGTTGCTGCTGACGCACACTCAATTGCTCGAGCGCTTACCAGCGAGCGACGGCGTCAGCGTGATCGCGATGGACGCCCTGCACCTGGAAAACTGGCCAAGCCACACGCCGGGCCTGCACCTGCACGGCGACAACCTGGCCTACGTGATCTACACCTCCGGCTCGACCGGGCAACCGAAAGGCGTCGGCAACACCCACGCGGCCCTCGCCGAACGTTTGCAATGGATGCAGGACACCTACAGCCTGAATGAAACCGATGTGCTGATGCAAAAAGCGCCGATCAGTTTCGACGTGTCGGTGTGGGAGTGCTTCTGGCCACTGATTACTGGGGCCCGGCTGCTGCTGGCCGGGCCGGGTGAACACCGCGATCCGCAGCGCATCGCGCAGCTGGTTCAAGCCTACGGCGTGACCACGCTGCACTTCGTGCCGCCGCTGCTGGCGTTGTTCATCGACGAACCGCTCAGCGCCGAATGCACCAGCCTGCGTCGGTTGTTCTCCGGTGGCGAAGCGCTGCCCGCCGACCTGCGCAATCGGGTGCTGGAGCGACTGCCGGCCGTGCAATTGCACAACCGCTACGGCCCGACCGAAACCGCGATCAACGTGACCCATTGGCATTGCTCCAGCGCCGATGGCGAGCGCTCGCCGATTGGCCGGCCGCTGGGCAACGTGATCTGCCGCGTACTCGACCCTGATCTGAATCCCCTGCCGGCCGGCGTGCCGGGTGAACTGTGCATCAGCGGCATCGGCCTGGCCCGCGGTTATCTGGGCCGTCCGGGCCTGACCGCCGAGCGTTTTGTCGTCGATCCACTGGGCGAGCAGGGCGCGCGTCTGTACCGCACCGGTGACCGTGCGCGCTGGACCACCGATGGAGTGATCGAATACCTCGGACGTCTCGATCAGCAGGTCAAGCTGCGCGGCTTCCGCGTCGAGCCGGAAGAAATCGAAGCGCGGTTGTTGGCGCAAGAAGGTGTCGCCCAGGCGGTGGTGCTGGTGCGCGAAACGTCCGCCGGCGGCCAGTTGATCGGTTACTACACCGCCGACTCTACTGAATCCGAAGAAGCCCAAAGCACCCGCCTGAAAAACGTGCTGGCGGCGGAACTGCCGGAATACATGGTCCCGTCACAGCTGATGCGCCTGGACGAGATGCCCCTCAGCCCGAGCGGTAAACTCGACCGTCGTGCCTTGCCGGAACCGCAGTGGCAGGTGCGCGAACACGTCGAACCGGTGACCGAACTGCAACGGCAAATCGCCGACATCTGGCGTGCAGTACTGGGCCTGGGGCAAGTCGGCCTGGGCGATGACTTCTTCGCCCTTGGCGGCCATTCGCTGCTGGCCACGCAAATCATCTCCCGCACGCGTCAGGCCTGCGACGTCGAGTTGCCTTTGCGCGCCCTGTTCGAAAACAGCGGGCTGGGCGCCTTTGCCGAACAGGTGCGCCTGATCCAGGCCAGCGGTCGTACCAACGAACAGCCGCCAATCGCCCAGGTCGACCGAAGCCAAGCGGTGCCGTTGTCCTATTCCCAACAGCGCATGTGGTTCCTCTGGCAGATGGAACCGGACAGCCCGGCCTACAACGTCGGTGGCATGGCGCGCCTGCGCGGGGTGCTCGATGTCGAGCGTTTCGAGGCCGCGTTGCAGGCGCTGATCATGCGTCACGAAACCCTGCGCACCACTTTCCCCAGTGTCGATGGCGTCGCGCGCCAACAGGTGCATGCCTCAACCTCAGTGCGCATCGACTGCAAGGACTTCACCGCGCTGGATGCCGATGGCCGTGAGTGGCAAGTCCAGCAACTGGCCGACGATGAGGCGCACAAACCCTTCGATCTGGAAACCGGCCCGCTGCTGCGCGCCTGCCTGGTCAAGACAGCCGAACAGGAGCACTACCTGGTGCTGACCCTGCACCACATCGTCACCGAAGGCTGGGCGATGGACATCTTTGCCCGGGAACTCAGTGTGCTCTACGAAGCCTTCGTCGAGGAACGCAAATCACCGCTGGCGCCGTTGCCGGTGCAGTACCTGGATTACAGCGTCTGGCAGCGCCAATGGCTGGAGTCCGGTGAACGCCAGCGCCAGCTCGACTACTGGACCGCGCAACTGGGCCGTGAGCATCCGCTGCTGGAATTGCCGGCCGACCGTCCGCGTCCTCCGGTACAAAGCCACCAGGGCGAGTTGTACCGTTTCGACCTGAGCGACGATCTGGCGGCACGGGTGCGTGCCTTCAATGCGCAAAACGGCTTGACCCTGTTCATGACCATGACCGCCGCCCTGGCCACGCTGCTGTATCGCTATAGCGGCCAGACCGACCTGCGCATCGGCGCGCCGGTGGCCAACCGCATTCGCCCGGAAAGCGAAGGGCTGATCGGCGCGTTCCTCAATACCCAGGTGCTGCGTTGCCAGCTCGATGGGCAGATGTCCGTCGGCGAGTTGTTCGAGCAGGTTCGCCACACCGTGATCGAGGGCCAGTCCCATCAGGACCTGCCATTCGATCATCTGGTGGAAGCCTTGCAGCCACCGCGCAGCGCCGCCTACAACCCGCTGTTCCAGGTAATGTGCAACGTGCAGCGCTGGGAGTTCCAGCAGAGCCGCACCCTGGCCGGCATGACCGTGCAATACCTGGCCAACGATGCCCGCGCGACCAAGTTCGACCTCAACCTGGAAGTCACCGACCTCGACCATCGCCTCGGTTGCTGCCTGACCTACAGCACCGATCTGTTCGACGAGCCGCGGATTGCGCGCATGGCCGCGCACTGGCGCAACCTGCTTGAGACGCTGATTGCCGATTCGCAGCAGCGCCTCAGTGAGTTGCCGTTACTCGATATCGGTGAACGACAACAGCTGCTCGACAGCCTGGGCGTCGAGCCGGGCGCGCATCGACTCGACCAGTGCATCCATCAGTTGTTCAGCGAACAGGCCCGGGCGCGTCCCGATGCGCCGGCCCTGACCTTCGCCGGGCACACCCTGACCTACGCCGAACTCGACAGCCGCGCCAATCGCCTGGCCTGGATGCTGCGCGAGCGCGGCGTGGGCCCGCAGGTGCGGGTGGGCCTGGCGCTGGAGCGTTCGCTGGAGATGGTCATCGGCCTGCTGGCGATCCTCAAGGCCGGTGGCGCCTACGTGCCGCTGGACCCGGAATACCCGCTGGATCGCTTGCTCTACATGATCGAAGACAGCGGCGTCGGTTTGCTGCTCAGTGACGCGGCGATGTTCCAGGCCCTTGGCGATTTGCCCGCGGGCGTCGGCCGCTGGTGCCTGGAGGAAGACTCTGCGGCGCTTGCCAATTATCCCGTCTGCGAACTGCCTGACATCAGCCTGCCGCAACATCAGGCTTACTTGATCTACACCTCGGGTTCCACCGGTAAACCCAAAGGCGTGGTGGTGTCCCACGGCGAAATCGCCATGCATTGCCGCGCGGTGATCGAGCGTTTCGGCATGCGCCCGGACGACTGCGAGTTGCACTTCTATTCGATCAACTTCGACGCCGCCACCGAGCGCTTGTTGGCGCCGCTGCTGAGCGGTGCCCAAGTTGTCCTGCGTGCCCAGGGCCAATGGGACGCGCAAGAGATCTGCGAACTGATCCGTCGCCACCATATCAATATCCTCGGTTTCACCCCGAGCTACGGCAGCCAGTTGGCGCAGTGGCTGGCAACGCAGAACGCAACCTTGCCGGTGCGCATGATTATCACCGGTGGCGAAGCGCTGACCGGCGAACACCTGGCGCGGATTCGTGCGGCGTTCAAGCCGAGCCTGTTCTTCAATGCCTACGGCCCGACGGAAACCGTGGTCATGCCCCTGGCCAGCCTGGCCCACGAAGCATTGGAAGAAGGCGCCGGCAGCGTACCGATCGGCAGCGTGATCGGCGACCGCGTGGCGTACATTCTCGATGCCGACCTGGCGTTGGTGCCACAGGGTGCGACCGGCGAGTTGTACGTCGGTGGTGCCGGCCTGGCCCAGGGTTATCACCAACGTCCAGGCATGACCGCGGAGCGCTTCGTTGCCGATCCGTTTGCCGGCAACGGCGGGCGTATCTACCGCACCGGCGACCTGGTGCGCCAGCGCGCCGATGGCCTGGTGGAATACCTCGGGCGAATCGACCATCAAGTGAAGATCCGCGGTTTCCGCATTGAACTGGGCGAGATCGAAAGCCGTTTGCTGGAACATCCATCGGTACGTGAAGCGGTGGTGTTGGCGCTCGATGCACCGAGCGGCAAACAACTGGTTGGCTATCTGGTATCCGACGTCGCCAAACAGGACGAGTCGCATCAAGCCGCACTGCGTGAATCACTCAAGTCGCACCTCAAGTCCCAGCTGCCGGATTACATGGTGCCCACGCACCTGATCCTGATGGCGAGCATGCCGCTGACCGCCAACGGCAAACTCGACCGTCGCGCACTGCCGGCGCCAGACCCGGAGCTGAACCGTCAGCAGTATGTGGCGCCCAGCAACGAGCTGGAGCTGACCTTGGCGCAGATCTGGTGCGAAGTGCTGAACGTCGAACAGGTCGGGCTCAACGATAACTTCTTCGAACTCGGCGGCGACTCCATCCTGTCGATCCAGGTGGTCAGCCGCGCGCGCCAGCAGGGCATTCACTTCAGCCCTCGCGACCTGTTCCAGCACCAGACCGTGCAGACCCTCGCCGCCGTGGCGGCTCGCACCGAGCAGGTCACCGCCGAGCAAGGCTTGCTCAGCGGCGAGTCGCGCCTGACGCCGATCCAGCACTGGTTCTTCGACGCCGCCATTGCCCAGCGCCAACACTGGAACCAGGCGTTGCTGTTGCAACCGAGCGAGGCCCTGGAGCCCCATCGCCTGGAGCAAGCTTTGCTGGCGGTGATTGAACAGCACGATGCGTTGCGCTTGCGCTTCCGCCAGGTGGGCGGTCAGTGGCAAGCCCGGCACCAGGCGATGTCCGATGTGCCGGTGCTGTGGCAAGTGCGCGTCGCGTCCATGGACCAATGCGCCGCCCTGTTCGCCGACGCCCAGCGCAGCCTCGATCTCGAAGAGGGGCCGTTGCTGCGGGTGTTGCTGGTCGACGGTCCCGAAGGTCAGCAGCGCTTGTTCATCGCGATTCACCACCTGGTAACCGACGGCGTTTCATGGCGCGTGCTGCTGGAAGATCTGCAGAGCGTCTATCGCCAACTTGACGCACAACAGCCGGTGCAAATGCCGGCCAAGACCAGTGCCTTCAAGGACTGGGCCGCCCGCTTGCAGGCCTATGCCGGCAGCGAATCCCTGCGTGAAGAACTGGGCTGGTGGCAGGCGCAATTGGCCGGGCCGAGCGCCGAGTTGCCCTGCGATCGACCGCAGGGTGGTCGCCAGCATCGCCATGCGCAAACCGTCAGCGTGCGCCTCGACAGCGAGCGCACTCGGCAATTGCTGCAACAGGCGCCGAGTACATATCGCACCCACGTCAACGACCTGCTGCTGACTGCATTGGCCCGCGTGCTCTGCCGTTGGAACGGTCACGCGTCGGCGCTGATTCAACTTGAAGGCCATGGTCGCGAGGCGCTGTTCGACGACATCGACCTGACCCGCACCGTCGGCTGGTTCACCAGCGCCTACCCGCTGCGCCTGACACCCGCGAACATCGAGGAGGTGGCCGGGCAGGGCGCCTCGATCAAGGCGATCAAGGAGCAATTGCGCGCCGTACCGCACAAAGGGCTGGGCTATGGCGTGCTGCGTTATCTGGCCGATGAGCCTACCCGCCAGCGCATGGCCGAGCTGCCGGCGGCGCCGATTACCTTCAACTACCTGGGTCAGTTCGACCAGAGCTTTGCGGCCGATGCACTGTTCCATCCGCTGGATGAAGCGGTTGGCGCGGCCTTTGATGCGCAGGCGCCGCTGCCGAATGAATTGAGCGTCGACAGTCAGGTCTACGGCGGCGAACTGGTGCTGCGCTGGACCTTCAGCGCCGAACGCTATGCGCCCCAGACCATCAGCGAATTGGCCAATGCTTACTTGTGTGAGTTGAGCAGCCTGATCGAGCACTGCCTGCGCGATGACGCGGGCGGCCTGACGCCGTCGGACTTCCCGCTGGCGAAACTGAACCAGGCGCAACTGGATGCACTGCCGATTTCTGCAGCGCTGATCGAAGACGTCTACCCGCTGACGCCCATGCAGGAAGGCATGCTGCTGCACACCCTGTTGGAACCGGGCACGGGCCTGTACTACATGCAGGATCGCTACCGCATCGACAGCGAGCTCGATGCGCAGCGTTTCGTCCAGGCCTGGCAGGCGGTTATCGCCCGCCACGAAGCCTTGCGCGCCTCGTTCTGCTGGAACGTCGGCGAAGGCATGCTGCAGGTTATCCACAAACCGGGCAGCACGCCGATCGAATATCTGGACTGGAGCAAGATCGCCGCCGCCGAGCAGGAGCCGAAGCTGCAAGCCCTGCTCAAGCCCGAGCGCGAGGCCGGGTTCGACCTGCTCAACCAGGCACCGTTCCACTTGCGCCTGATCCGGGTGGGTGCGGCACGTTACTGGTTCATGATGAGCAACCACCACATCCTGATCGATGCCTGGTGCCGCTCCCTGCTGATGAACGACTTCTTCGAGATCTACACCGCCCTCGGCGAAGGCCGGGAAGCGCAGTTGGCCGTAGCGCCGCGTTACCGCGACTACATCGCCTGGCTGCAACACCAGAGCCTGGCCCAAGCGCGGCAATGGTGGAGAACCAACCTGCAAGGGTTCGAACGGACCACGCCGATCCCGAGCGACCGGCCGTTCCTGCGCGAACATGCCGGCGACAGCGGCGGCATGATCGTCGGCGACCGCTACACCCGCCTCGATGCCCGTGACGGTGCACGGCTGCGTGAACTGGCCCAGGCGCATCAGCTGACCATCAACACCTTTACCCAGGCGGCATGGGCCCTGGTATTGCTCAGGCTGAGTGGTGATCGCGACGTGCTGTTCGGGGTCACGGTGGCTGGACGTCCGGTCGAGATGCCAGAGATGCAACGCACCGTCGGCCTGTTCATCAACAGCATCGCACTGCGGGTGAAAATCCCTGACGACCATCAGCGTTGCAGTGTGCGCCAATGGCTGAGCGCTTTACTCGACAGCAACATGCAACTGCGTGAGTACGAGTACCTGCCGCTGGTGAGCATTCAGGAAAACAGCGAACTGCCCAAGGGCCAGCCGCTGTTCGACAGCCTGTTCGTATTCGAAAACGCCCCGGTGGAAGTCTCGGTGCTGGACCGTGCGCAAAGCCTGAATGCGACGTCGGATTCGGGCCGCACCCACACAAATTTCCCGCTGACGGCAGTGTGCTATCCGGGTGATGACCTGGGTTTGCACCTGTCCTATGACCAGCGTTATTTCGATGAATCCACGGTCGAGCGCATGCTTGGCGAGTTCAAGCGCCTGTTGCTGGCGTTGGTCGAAGGTTTCCATGGTGACATGGCGGACCTGCCGTTGCTGGGCACTGAGGAACATGAATTCCTGATCCACGGCTGCAACCAGAGCGAACATGCATACCCCTTGGAGCAGAGCTACGTTGCCTTGTTTGAAGCGCAAGTGGCTGCCCACCCGCTGCGTATTGCCGCCAGTTGTCTGGATCAGCACTACAACTATCTGGAACTGAACCAGCGCAGTAACCGCCTCGGCCATGCACTGGTTGCCGCTGGCGTCGGGCTGGATCAACCGGTGGCGCTGTTGGCCGAACGCAGCCTCGATTTGCTCGGCATGATCATTGGCAGTTTCAAGGCGGGGGCGGGTTATCTGCCGCTGGATCCGGGGCTACCGGGCCAGCGCTTGAGTCGCATCATCGACCTGAGTCGCACGCCGTTGCTAGTGTGCACTCGAGCCTGTCACGCGCAAGCACTGGCGTTGCTGGATGAATTCGGTTGCGCCAGTCGGCCTCGGTTGCTGGTCTGGGAAGAGGTACAGGCGAGCCATGTATCGGTGGCCAATCCGGGCATCTACAGCGGGCCGGATAACCTGGCCTACGTGATCTACACCTCCGGCTCCACCGGTTTGCCCAAGGGCGTGATGGTCGAGCAGCGCGGCATGCTCAACAACCAGTTGAGCAAGGTGCCGTACCTGAGCCTCGGCGAGGCTGACGTGATTGCCCAGACCGCTTCGCAAAGCTTCGATATTTCCGTGTGGCAGTTCCTCGCCGCGCCGTTGTTCGGCGCGCGGGTGGACATCGTGCCGAACAGCATTGCCCACGATCCGCAGGGTTTGCTGGCGCATGTTTCGGCGCAAGGCATCACGGTGCTGGAGAGCGTGCCGTCGCTGATCCAGGGCATGCTCGCCCAGGAACGCATGCGCCTCGATGGCCTGCGCTGGATGTTGCCGACGGGGGAGGCGATGCCGCCGGAACTGGCGCATCAATGGCTGCTGCGTTACCCGGAGATCGGGCTGGTGAATGCCTATGGCCCGGCGGAATGCTCGGATGACGTGGCGTTCTTTCGCGTCGACATGGCCTCCACCCGCGGCAGCTATTTGCCGATCGGTACGCCGACCGACAATAACCGCCTGTACCTGCTCGATGGTGCGCTGCAGCTGGTGCCGCTGGGTGCGGTGGGCGAGTTGTGCGTGGCGGGCACCGGGGTTGGGCGCGGCTACGTCAGCGATCCGCTGCGCACGGCCCAGGTGTTTGTGCCCAATGCGTTTGGTGCCCCAGGCGAGCGCCTGTATCGCACCGGCGACCTGGCCCGCCGTCGCAGTGACGGCATGCTGGAATACGTCGGGCGCATCGACCATCAGGTGAAGATCCGCGGCTACCGTATCGAACTGGGTGAAATCGAAGCGCGCCTGCATGAACAGCCGCAAATGCGCGACGCGGCGGTCGGCGTGCAGGAAGGGATCAATGGCAAGCATCTGGTGGGTTATCTGGTGGCGGCGGATTCAACGTTCGATCCTGCTCATTGCCTGGAGCAGATCAAGCAACGCCTGCGCGCCGAGCTGCCGGAATACATGGTGCCGCTGCACTGGTTGTGGCTCGACAAGCTGCCGCGCAACGCCAACGGCAAACTGGATCGCAAGGCCCTGCCGGCGCTGGAGATCGGCCTGTTGCAAAGCCAGGATTACCAGGCGCCGCGCAACGACCTGGAGCAGACGTTGGCGGCTATCTGGGCCGAGGTGCTGAAGGTCGGGAAAGTCGGCATCCGCGACAACTTCTTCGAGCTCGGCGGGCATTCGTTGCTGGCCACGCAGATCGCTTCGCGGGTGCAGAAAACCCTGCAGCGTGAAGTGCCGCTGCGGGCGATGTTCGAGTGCACCACGGTGGAGGAGCTGGCCGAGTACATCGACGGGTTGGCGACAAGCGATATTACCGAGGAGAAGGTGGAGCGGTTGAATGATCTGATGGCTGAGCTGGAGGGGCTTTGATTCCGTGCTTCCTGGGCAGTTTTGCCTGAGGATCGTTTGCGTGAAAGTATCGTACCGATGGGGCGGGTTTTCTTTTGGCCGGGATGATCTGTTGCAGCGACTGGGTGAGTTGGATGCAGCGACCACGCTGGTGATCTGTGGCCATCAGGAAAAGCCGCAGCCTCATTTGGAGGCCCTTATAATGGCCAAACCATGGATGATCAGTTCAATCTTTCCGAGAAAACTACTGTCACCGTGTGTTTCGATGACTTTACCGTGCCCACTGATCCAGCCAATCTGTCAACTTCGCATCTTACTTTGATTCTGAAGTGGGATGAGTCTTTTGACAGTTCCCCACCGATCGGTTTTCCTTTCAAACACCAACAGTAACTTTTTGACGCAGTTGGCTTGATGCGCTTCACCCAGTCCCGATGCCTGTGCATCGGGATTTTTTTTTATTCGCAGTCCCCTTTTCCGTGGAGCACTGGCCAATCGGGTGGTAGTTGACGGGTTGATCTCAGGCTCAGAATTTTCTTCAAGCGTCAGTTGTGTCCCAGCCGCACTGCTATGTGCACATGCCATGATCTTTCTATTGTCCCAGGCATCGGTTCTCGTAGCTTGGGCTTGCTGTTCTTGAAAACGTCGAATGACCGCTCCTGGCCGTAATCGTGCCAGGCTTGGGATCAGCTATACCATACGAAAATTCCTACCAGCAATATAGAGGTAGCTTACAGGTTGGTCCTTCAGGCGTCAGGATAAGTCCTACAAGAAGTACAGAAAAATCCGGCATACCGGTCCTTCAGAAAGCGCGAAGATGCGCCCCGTTGAATGCAGTGTTGCATTATAACCAACTTGGTAAACAACCCGGTGTGGACTTTTGTCGCTTGGCTGAAGCTTGCACTATTATTTTGATGCTTAAAGGTGAAATTAATGTTCAAGAAAATTGCAATGTCTACTTCCGTGCTGGCTTTGGCTTTTGCTTCTTCGGCCGCACTGGCTACTCCCCAAACTCATGATATTGAAGTGATTGCCGATATTCCAAGTGCTGACTTCTATGTTCAGCCTGTGTCAGTCGACACTGTAACACTGCCGCAGCGCTTTATTGTGGATGCTTCCGATCCGGCGGCTCCTGAAGTGAAAGATATGGTCCTTAAGTTCAAGGCAAAAAGTGCAGCTGGTGGTACGTCCGGCCCTGCGATCATGGCAACCCTTAATGGCCCAACTAACATGGTTTCGGGCGCCAATACTATCGATCTGAATGTGAAATTCAACGGTGTAACATTGGTTAATGGTATCGCGACGAGTGTTGTTGATGCGGATGGCGCGGTAAGTGAAATGAATACGGATATGGAAGTTAGTGCAGTTAAACCAGGTGGCGGCTACCCTGAAGGTAACTATCGCGGCAACGTCAATGTTACATTTGATGCTCCATAATAGTTAAATAAATACGGGCTATCAATAAGCTATCTGTGTGGTCGACGCACTTCGTCGGCCGCACTCTAACTTGCACAAGCAAGCGCTAACTTGAGATAAACTTCCATGTTTCCGAAGACTCCTATCGCGGGAGCGCTTGCGCTAATTATTTGCGCGGGTGCGCTTGCCAGTGAAACCAAGCCAGCGGCCCAGTCCGTTAGTTTGCTTCAACAGGCTGAAGGCTTGCCTGCAGATTTTCATGAATTCTTTTTTGATGTTCCATTGGCAGTTCGGGTGGAAGTTGATCAACAGTTTCTAGGCGAAGCAATGATCCTGTTAAGCCGTGACGAGCGGGTGACACTGATCAACTTTACCGACACACGAGACAGTGACCTGAATTCCAGCGAGCGCGATGAGTGGGCCGCTCTCTTGATCCAGGGCGTGGCGTTGGGCGCGTGCAAAAGCGGCTGCCCTCGGGAATTGCTGACGGTTCACTACAGCCTTGAAGACTCCACGGTGTCGCTGGTAACGGCCAACGCCGAACGCGATCCGCAAGCTCGCCAGTTTCACGATCAGCCGGAAGGCGGCAGCGTCGGCCTGATTGTGCGCAATCAACTGAACATCAGTGGTGGACAAGAGCAGAACCCGGCCGGTCGTTATGGCCTGGAAGCGAGCGCGAGTCTGGGTAACTGGACGAACACCTTCAACGCGCAACTCTCGCGTATGTCGGGTGCCGACACGGGCATCAAGCATGCGGTCCACGAACTGCATACCCAGCGGGAACTGGAAGGCACCTTCTTTCGTGCCGGTTACTTTACACCCAGCGCGCAAGGCCTGACTCGGCCAGTGCGCACCATCGGCTCTGGCCCCGATACGGTGTTGGGCATGATGTATGGCAGTTCTGACAGCCTGGCAATTGATAACCCTAAACCCAGCCTCTATCCGATTTCCGTGACCGCCAATCGCCAAGCGATGGTCGAAATTTATCGCAACGGCGTGCTGATCAATAGCCAGCAGGTAGCCAGCGGACTTCAGACGCTGGACACGCGTCCGTTGCCGGGCGGGATCTACGAGGTGGAAGTGCGCCTGATCGAAGACGGCCAGTTGATCTCCAGCAACCGGGAACTTATCTACAAGCCCAGGAACTGGAACAACCCGGAAAATCGCTGGCGTTACAACCTTTTCGCCGGTCGCGAAAGCAAGTTGCTCAGCAATTGGCAGGAACGCGATGATGGTGATTTGACCGCGGGCGCAGCCTTCAACTTTCTATTGCATCCGCGAGTTGTCCTGGGCTTGTCCGCGCGACAGGTCAAGGAGCAAATGCAGTTAGGCACTTCCGCCGAGTGGACGGCGGGCGACAGGACCTCTTTCTATAGCAGCGTTTCCCAGACCAAGGGCCAAGGCACGGGGATGGAGCTGCAAGCTGTGCATCAATACAACGGTGGTAGCCTGGTGTTGCGCCATCAGCGCAGTTGGCTGGACACGCGCAATACTTACGAACAGCTGCCGGACGGGACCCATATTCGCCAGCGCAATACCTATAACGGGCAAACCAGCAACACGTCGCTGGCGGTAAACCAGCGCCTGAACAGCAAGAGTTCGGTCAGCGCGCAAGTCTCCCATAGCGAAGGGTACTCCGAGGGCTTGGGCATCGACCTGAGTTGGACCCGTAATGCACAGCTGTTTGGCCATAACGCCGACTGGCGCGTGGCGGTATTTGACCGGCCGGGAACAGTTGGCACGGCTGATCAGCGCAACAGGGGGGTCGATATCAGCCTGCGCCTGGCGCTGGGCTCAGACGGTCACCAGGTGTCCGGTAGCGTCGGTCAGCGCACATCGCGTGACGGTGGGCGCGATTCCAACGCATCGGTTTCCTATCGTCGGGACCTCAAGGATCACGTACTGCAAAGTGTTTCTGCAACCGCCAGTAGTGATGTCTACGGGACGGGGCTGGCGGGCACGGCCGATTTCATCACCGATCAGGTCAACGGCTCCATGCATGTACAACGTTCTTCCTACAACGGTCATGTCAGCGGTGGTTTGAATTTGGACAGCACCCTGGCAGTCAGTGGCCAAAAGGCTGTTCTCAGCGGTCAGGCCTCGACGAGGCAGGCGGGAATGATCATTGATGTCGAAAGCGAGGTGGATGATATCCAGATGCGCGCCGACGATTTGTCCGGCACCAGCACCACGTTACGTCCAGGACGTAATTTCATTCCGGTGTCGGCCTACAAGAACGGCACGGTGAATTTTGATTTCAACGGCACAGACGTGCCCGCCGCATCCATTCACCCTGCGCGTACCACTTATCACTTGAATAAGGGCGGCGTGGATTATCGCCAGGTGCGTATCCTCAAGACCGTGACGGTGATGGGCCGTCTGGTGGATGCCAGTGGAAAACCGTTGAAAGGCCATCATGTTATCAACCATGCCAGTCGTGGCGTCAGCGAAGTCGATGGGTTCTTCTCCATGGAACTTAGTGAAAAATCGCCTACACTTGAAGTGCGGCACGACAGTCAGTTGTTATGTCAGTTCAGGCTCGATCCAACCTCCCAGCGAGAGAATGATGTGCTGATGGTAGGCGATCTGCGGTGTCATCCAGACACTTTGGCCGAAGCTGCTTATAAGTCTGAGAAAGCCAGTTGATAGGCACTTATACAATAGCAGCCAGAACATGGCGTACACAGGAAAGTCAAATGAACAAGCTAATGAGCCGCCTGGTGTTGTTATCGACACTCTGTGGATTTTATACGGCTTCTGCCAATGCATTGGTGGTGGACGCAGAAATAAAACCCGATCCGAGTAATCCTGGAAGCGCAGTGATTATAAATAACACGCCGATTACCGGCTATTGCTCGATTCCAAGCTTTAGTTCGCGATGTAGCCTCGCGAGAGTTCGAAGTAACGAATTTCCCATTACCCTGACGTGGCCGGGGATTTTCAATACCAGTGACGTAATCCCCTTTGGTATTGACGCAAGATGGCGCACGTTTACGGTTACCCATAACAGCATTCCTGGCGAAACGGCAGAGATCCAAATTCGAATTGGCGGGGTGGGTACCCGTTATACCATGGGGGAAACCGCACAAACTCTTGTTGGACAACCAGGACTTTCTGATTTTGAGGCTCATGCCTATCTTTGGACGCCGTCGTGGTCGGAGAAGACCGGCAATTGCACTAAAGTCGCTGGCAGTGAGCAAAACGCTGCTCATGACGGACGCAGTTTTTCAGCATTCTGGGCAACGAATGAAATCGTCGATACATGCCCAAGGGATGCCGATCGCAATATTCCCGGCCTGGTTTTGCAGAAGCTCGACGTTCATTATGAGTTACGCGCTGTACGACCAGAGAGGCTGATAAGTGGCGGTTATCAGGGTTCAGTGCACTACACGGTAGGCGGCCCAGGGAGCGACTTCAACATGGGAAGTTTGAATCCGAGCCAATCCATGATGACGTTCGACTTGAACCTTGCGGTGAAGCAAGACGTCAAGGTCGAAATGTCCACCGACAGGGTTAGTTTGGCCCCCAAGGGCGGCTGGATGGATTGGATCAATCATGGTCGACAAAACGAGAAGTTATTGGCTGATCTGCGGTTTTTCATATTGTCTAGCACGCCCTTCAAGATGGAGCTCGGTTGTGAGCGTTTGGCGGGTAATAGATGTGAGATCAGTAACGGAACTCATCAGGTGCCGGTCGATATAAGTGTGAGCCTGCCAAGTCCTTGGGTGGACGATGTGGGGAACACAGTAGAACGGCGTTCACTGAATGCGGATACCGGTATTCCACACATAAAGTCTTTGGGGGTGCCCAATAGAAACCCCAGCTTATTGCACTTTGAAGTACCCGCCAGCGAAGTCGAACATATGGTAAGTGACAGTAGTTATCGCGGAACCGTTACGATTAAATTTGACGCGGACATCTAACGGCAGTAGCACGGCCCGAGGCTTACTCAGGCTAGTTTCTCGCACGAGGCTTTATATCATGAAATTTATTTATACACTGCTCTGCACATCGTTGTTCAGTATGGGGGCTTATGCCGGTCCCAGCCTGCAAATTGGTACGTTCTACGACTTTATGGGAGGTAACCAAAGTAGTTATCTAAAACGCATTCGTAACGGCGGTACTTCGACGGCGTTTGTCAAAGTCGAGATCAAGGAGATTTTTTACCAAAAGAACGGCGCTTCCCGCGAAGAACCATTGAAGATGGTCGAGGGCAGCACCCGTGATGGTCTGGTCGCCAGCCCGGCCCGGCTTATCGTACCGGCCAAGGGAACCCAGGGAACCCGCCTGCTGTACACCGGTGACCGGAGCATAGAGCGTTATTTTCGGGTCCGTTTTATGCCAGTCGTACCTGAAAAGGAAGATAAATTTGCCGTCTCCGACAGTGAACGCGAATCCTATGAAAAGGAGATGTCTGCCGGGTTTAACGTGATGGCCGGTTATGGCATGGTATTTTTTGTTCGCCCGGCCAACACCCGGTTTGATACAAAAGTCGATAACAGCGCTGTTCGCTATCAAGTGCAAAACAATGGAAATAGCGTAGTGGTTATCGACGCCTTCAAGGACTGTGAAGCGAAGAACGACGATAAATGCCGGCCGACGAAAAAGGTTCACCTGATTCCAGGAAATGATTTTACGTTCAACAAGGAAGCAGGTCGCGTCTATCGCTACAATTTGATCGAAGACCAGAACAAGACGCTAGTTGAGGTAAAGGGGAGTTAAGAACTTCATGATCTCGGTAAAGGGCGCTGGGTGGATATTCCACTCAGCGCCTTTTTTATTGCGTGGCACCTGCCATCAACAGATGAGAGGCTATCGTTTTCCTTTGAAAGGAACGCCCAGTGGGGGATAGTGCACCATCACTCGATTCGACTTATGACCCGTTGGGTCCTCTGCTGTCACACCGAACTCATATCGCTTATCTGCTTCCAGGTGATCAACAGCAAACTGGGTTTCGACCGTGGTCCCCAGATCGTTGCCAATACCTTGATCGATTAGATAACGAATTGTACCGGAGCTGTCGTAAGACTCCTCCCAGCTTAATGTCAGGGCAAGGGAGCTTGTTACTAAATTAGTGGGGTCGGTTGGTTTGGTGAGGTCTTCAAAATATACTTCTACGCACACAGGGTCGGAAAAACTAAGCTCGTCATCAAAGGTGCGAATGCAGTAAGTGTGATTACGCCCTTCTGCTGGAGTGGTGTCGATGTAGGGGGGCCTAAGGGGTGTGTCGAGTAGTACGGCATCTCGTTTTATTTCATATTTAGCAGTTCCGCCGTCTACTGTGCCGCCGTGCCAAAAAAATGAAACGCTACTGGGTTTAAGATCATAATAATCCCAGTAGTCCACAGGTGTTGGTTTTTTTCTGTCGAGCGTAGAAAAATTCAGCATAAATGACTTTGTCTGGCCAATAATAGGGTCTAGCCCGACTACCTCCCAGGAGTACATTCTGTTTCTTGTTAGATTATTAATGGTGACATTACCTCCGTTTCCGCGATACCACTCTTTACCTGTACCATTCTCGGTTATGGTGGTTACAGGATAAAACGGATTTGGCGTTATACTCAGGCTGATGGAGTTCCACGTAATGCTGAGGTTTTCAATTATCGGAGCTTCGTTGTTGTTTCTGGTTTCGGTTTTGATGTTCATGATTTTTCCATCCTGAAATTTCAATCATTTATTGTCTGTATGGTTATGAACGTTTCTTGGCGGTTTTAAATCATTTTTTCTAATGCGAAACAACTTATCTCACCTGTGCTTAGGTAAGTAAACTAGCAGATGTATTAGTGTTTGGTGTGTTTTTGTGGTGCGGAATTTGCTTGTTGTTAATTGTTTGTGGATGTCTTACGGACTATCCAGTTCTCTTGGCTCACGTGCATTCATAGCGTAAAAAAATCGCAATTAGAGGCGTTAGTTGTGAGCAAAGGGCAGGGCCCCAGGAGTTGAATCTGCACGCGGATCTGAGCGGTCGCAATGGCCGGTGTGCGCCATTGCGTTCGATTCCATTATTTGGGTCCGAGTATCTTCACCAACTTATCCGGCGACGGCGCGCCTTGTTGCTGTTGCAGTTCACCCTTGCTGTCCATGTAGAAAATCGCTGGGGTGGCAGACAACTCCAGCTCTTCCATCAATTGCATGTTGGCGGCGAGCTTCGCCTGGATCGCTGGCGGAACATCCTTCAAGGCCTTGAGCGTGCTGCCCTTGCCAGCGGCTTCGTGGTCGTACAGGGCTTTTTGCGGGTCTTTGGCAGCGAGTAGGGCGGCGGATTTGCCCGGGCTGTCCTCACGAATGATTCCGACCATGATGTGCCGCAACTGCACCTTGCCAGCCTTGACCCATGGCCGCGCCTGTTCCCAGAACATGCTGCAGTATGGGCAGTTAGGGTCACTGAACATGTAGACGATCCGAGGTGCATCCTTCTTGCCGTCGGCAATCCAGTTGCTTGCCTCCATCTTGCCCCAGACTTCCTTGGACATTGGCGCGTACACCAGTTTCTGCAGCGGTGCGCTGCTCAGGTCGTTGCCTTCGGCGTCGTACAGATTGCCGAGCAAAACGTGCTTGCCATCGGGCGTTAGGTACAGCGCCATGCCGCGGTTCTGGTATTGCGCCGCGTAGCCGCGCAAGCCGTCGGGGGCGTCGAATTGACCAACGATTTTCGCACCCTTGGCTTCGATCTTCTTGATCGCCTCGGGCAACTCTTCGGCCTGCACCGATGGCAGGTGCAGGAGGGCGGCACCCAGGCTCAGGGTCAGCAGGTGGCGGAGGCGGGACATGGCAGTTTCCTTGAAGAAGTGGCAGGAACGGAATCGAAGTTTTCCAGCGCGCGAGCCAGGCTGGCTTGTGACAGTTCACCCAGATGACTGCCCAACAGGCGGCCTTCGGGGCTATAGAACAGCGTAGTTGGCAATGCCATGGAGCCGACGGCCTGGCCCAGGCGACCGCCGCCGTCGAACAGCACATTGGACAGGCTCAGGCCTTGGGTTTCCAGGAACGTGCTGACGCTTTGCATGCTTTCGGCCTGGTTTACGAACAGGAAGGTCAGGTCGGGGCGCTGTTGCTGTGCGTGCTCCAGCACCGGCATTTCCCGGCGGCAGGGCGGGCACCAGGTAGCCCAGAGATTGATCACCAACGGGCCACCCTTGTAGTCCGCCAATTGCACGGTTTCACCGGCGGAATTGCGCAGGGTGATGTCCGGAAGGCGCGTGCCCTGTTCAAAAATGGTCAGCGAAAAGGTCGCCAGCAACCAGAATGCCAGGCCGCTGGCCACGCCGAAGCCCAAGGGACGACGCAGTCCCGGGCGACGCCAGCCACGGTATAGTGTGGCGAGCACCAGTGCGATGACCCCAGGCCAGGCGAGGAAACCGCCGTCGCGCAGGTCGATGACTTGCCAGGGGTCGCTGCGATAGTGCGTCCAGTAAACGGCGACAAAACCGATTCGCGCCGCGAGCATGCCGATCAGGAACAGGCCGAACAGCACTGACTCGGGATTCTCGCCACCACGCTTGGCCACCCGCCAGCCGACGAATGTTGCCAACACCAAGGCACTGATCAGCAGCAGATGGTTAAGCGCGATGGCAAAGGTGCCGAGGGTAAAAGTCAGCATTAACGGGCGTCTCGGGTGGTGGTCCAGCGTTGCAGGAAAGTGTCGGCATCGACCTCACCGGTGATGCGCTGGCTGCGTCGTTCGATACCGTCGGTGCCGATCCACAGCAAGCTTGGTGGCCCCGGCACTTTGTAGCGGCCGAGCAGTTCGCGGCTGGCGGCATTGTCGGCGGTGACATCCAGTCGGAGCAAGCGCACGTCGCTAAGGGCCTCCAGCACTTTCGCCTTGCCGAACACCTGTTTTTCCATGACCTTGCACGACACGCACCAGTCGGCATAGTAGTCCAGAAGCACCCACTGGCCCTGCGCTTGCGCGGCATCGAGTTCCCGTTGCAGGACCGCAGGGTCCTTGATCGTGGTAAAGGCGTCGTGGCCGCTTGGCACAGCAGCGACGGCCGAGCTGGAAGCGCGGAAGACTTGCAACGGCTTGAACAGATCATCACTGCCCGCCGCCGCGCCGATCAGCAACAGGCTGCCCCATAAACCCAGCAGGAGCGAGCTGGCACCGAACAGATGAGCGATGCGTCCAAAACCATCCGACTGCTTCCACGCGCTATAGGCCGCGACCAGCAGCAATGCACCACACAAGCCGACCCACAGCGATTCATCCAGCACCGGGCGCAGCATCAGCAACGCCGTGGCAAGAAACAGGAAGCCGAAGATGCCTTTGAGCAGGTTCATCCAGGCGCCAGGCTTGGGCAGGAAGCGATTGCCAACCGTCACCAGCAGCAACAACGGCACACCGATGCCGATGCCCATGGCAAACAGGATCAACCCGCCGTGCAGTGCGTTGCCGCTCTGTGCGATGTAGAGCAGCGCGCCGGCCAGCGGCGCGGTCATGCACGGGCCGACCAGCAGGCCGGACAACGCGCCTAGCGCTCCAGCGCCGACCAGGCTGCCACCGCGCTGATTGCGCGAGACGTTTTCCAGGCGATCCCGCACGGCAACCGGCAGTTGCAGCTCGAAGAAGCCGAACATCGGTAACGCCAGCAGCACGAAGATCGCCGCGAAAGTGCCTAGCAGCCAAGGGTTCTGCAACCAGGCTTGCAGGTTTGCCCCTAAAGATGCAGCCAACACACCCATTGCCGCATACACCAGCGCCATGCTCACCACATAGCTGCTGGCGAGGGCCACGCCGCGCCTGGGCGTAGCGCCGCTGCCGACGATCAACCCGGCCAGAATGGGTAGCATCGGCAGCGAACATGGGGTGAACGCCAGCAGCAAGCCCAGACCGAAGAACACCAACAGGCTCCAGCCCAGTGCTCGTTGCTGCAGATTGCTGGCCAAGGCCTGGTCCGGCGCTTCGTCTGCCGTGCCCGTCAGGGATTGCCCGCCCAGATCCACGACTTGGGTTTGTGGCGGATAACACAGGCCGGCATCGGCACAGCCCTGGAAGCCGACCTTTATCTGACCGCTGGCGCCCGCGGGGATTTTCAGTTCGAGGCCTTGACGGTAGACCTGCTGTTCTCCGAAGAACTCATCGCTGTGGGATTCACCTTCCGGTAACAAAGGCTGTTGATCCGCAGGCAGCCCATCAAATTTCAAGCGTTTTTGATAGAGGTAGTAGCCATCGTTGATTTGCCAATAGAGCTGTGTTTCCCCTGATTCAAGGCGCTCGGAAGTGAAGACGAACGCCTTGTCCACCGGCAGGAATTCAGGTTGGGTTTCAAACGGATTAGTCCCTGCCTGGGCCAAACCCGAGATCAAGAGAACAAACAACAAAAATAGTCGACGCATGGGTAAGCCTTGTCCCTGTGCAAGTGAGGTGCACATTGGCGGTTGGCGATTAACCGATGATTAACCGCGCCTTCACGAATACTCAGTCTCGGAACAGGCCGGGCCACGCCTCATCGTTCATCCCGTGCGGACCGGAATGCAGATGGTTTTGCTGGATGTTGTAGATGAGGAACTGACCTCGGTTTAGAAAAATATAGTAAAAACTATCGGCAAAAGTTCTGTCATTCTGCGCGGCCGTTATGATTCGGTGTTTAAAACGCTCTAATCCAGGCATGGAGGTGGCGGTGATTTCTTCGTGTGTCAGTCGTTTTTTTTGATAGTCGAAAGACAGGTAATGTCCGTCATTGAGGAGGAAGCGAAACAGGAATTTTTTACCTGTAAGTTGCCACCAGGTGCCCGCTACGATGCGCTCGAAATAGGGAAATATCGGCGCCCATATTGAGTTTTAAACACGGTAGTTGTTTAGTGTCTTATCTTGATCCTGGTCGTATTTACAGACCATTGGGGTCTTGCCGTCGTAATAAAAAAACCAGGAAAAGTCGTCGGAACCACCGGCGATTCTGGTATCCAGGCCCGTGGTGGTGAAGCCAAACCGCAGGTGCTCGGCATTTTCGTGGAAACCGGGCCACGCGTATTGTGTGGTTTCTCTAGGAAAGCTGTCAGGGACTTGACGATCGCCAAGGTCAAATCGGGTGTATTTGTTGGTATCTTTGAAGAAAAAGTAAATGCGGTCCTTGCCGGAGCGCCAATCTGTAGCGACGAAGTTGTTGAAGTTTGGCATGGGCTGATTCCTTTCAGCGGGTGAAGCTCTTTCGTTTGTCGATTAGGGTCTTCAGGGATTGGTGGTTTTGATTTGATGGTTGGATTGTAGTGTTCGTATGGTAAATAGTTTATCGCTCTGGTTTATTTTGCAGGAAATGGTTTTTAGTGATGTTTGTATCGTCATGCAACTAAACTATTTGTAATATAACGAATGGGGGTGACAGACAGCCGGGCTGTTCGTCAGTCGTCGCAGTTGACATAATTACGCCTTAATCCTGAGCTGTTTCACTCAGGTTTTTATTTCTGGAGCGCCCATGCACGTACTGGTTTGCGAAGACGATGAGCTGATCGCCAGCGGCATTGTTGCCGGTCTCACCGCCCAGGGGTTGACCGTGGAGCACGTCGCCACGGCGTCCGCTGCCCGGGCGATGCTCAAGGTCGCGGAATTCGACGTGATGGTGCTCGACCTCGGGTTACCCGATGAAGACGGCCTGAAGCTATTGCAGCAGTTGCGCCACAGCGGCTTGGAGATCCCGGTGCTGATCCTCACCGCCCGCGACTCGGTAACGGATCGTGTCGACGGCTTGCAGGCGGGTGCGGATGATTACCTGCTCAAGCCTTTCGATCTGCGTGAACTGGCCGCCCGCTTGCACACACTGTTGCGGCGGGTGGCGGGGCGCAGCGTCAATTTGATCGAGCATGGCCCGCTGACATACGATCCGAGCAGTCGTGAAACTACCCTGGCCGGCCAGCCGGTGGACCTGTCGCGCCGTGAGCAGTCACTGTTGCAGGCGCTGCTGCATAACCGTGGCCGGGTGCTGTCGACCGAGCAGCTCAAGGACAGCGTCTATGGTTTTAACGACGAACTGGAAAGCAACGCCCTCAACGTTCATATCCATCACCTGCGGCGCAAGCTCGGCAACGGCATCGTCGAGACCGTGCGCGGCCTGGGTTATCGCCTGGGCCCGGCTGATGGGGCAGGGGAACTGAAAAAGTGATGAGCCTGCGTTTGCGCCTGAGCCTGACGCTCGGCGGCGCTTTTGCCCTGATCTGGGCCCTGGCAGCGGCCTGGATGCTCAGCGATTTGCGCAACCAGATGATGTTTTCCCTCGACCAGCGCCTGGTGGCCTCGGCACGTATGGTCGCCGGGCTCATGGAGCAATTGCCGGCGTTGCCGAGCAAGGGCGAGGGTACCCATTTCAGTGCCGAGCAACTGAATATTCCCGGCGGCATGGCGTGTCAGGTCAGTTCGCTACGGGGTGAAATCCTCGCCCGCAGCCACAGTGATCCGGGGCAAACCCTGGAAGCCGAGAAAATGGGGTTCCACGACCAGATCATCGACGGTGCGCCGTGGCGCAGCTTCACCCTGGCCCGTGGCGACCTGCGGATCACCACGGCCGACCGGCAAATCGAACGCGAGGCGCTGAACATGTCGATCCTGCTGGCCGCTTCTGTGCCGGTGGGCGTGGCACTGCTCGGTTGCCTGTGCCTGCTCTGGCTCGGCATCGGTCAGGGACTGGCGCCGCTCAATCGCATGCGCGACGCCTTGATGCGCCGCAGCCCTGACTCGCTTGAGCCTTTGCAGGTCCAGCCGTTGCCCAGTGAACTGCAGCCCTTGCTCGACACGCAGAACCAGTTGTTCCAGCGCATCGGCAAGACCATCGAGCGCGAGCGTCGGCTGACCGGTGACGCAGCCCATGAATTGCGCAGCCCGCTGACCGCCATCAAGACTCACCTGCAAGTGGCGCGCATGACCGAAGGCGCGGCACGGGATCAATCCCTGGCCCGGGCCGAAGAGGGCGCCGACCGTCTGCATCGCACCCTCGAACAACTGCTGTTGCTGGCGCGAGTCGAGGGCAGCCTGTCGTTTGACGATGGTGTGCAGTGCAGTGCCGAGCAGGTGGCGAAACTCGCCATACAGGATGCGGCCGGTGGTGATCGTCAGCGCATCAGGCTCCAGCTGCCGACCAGGGTCTCCCATGCTCCGGTGAAAATGCCCGCGGTGCTGTCGATTGCCGCACTGCGCAATCTCCTGGACAACGCCTTGCGCCATACACCCGGCGAGGGGCCGGTGGAGCTGAGCCTGCAAACCAGCGGTAACCGCGTGCAGTTCGTGGTGCGCGACCATGGCCCGGGCATTGCCGATGACGACCTGCAACACCTGACCCAACGCTTCTGGCGCAACGGCCAGAGCAACGGGTGCGGCCTCGGCCTGGCGATTGTCCAGGCGATCGTCCAGCGCTGTGGTTGCACCCTGCATTTCGACAGCCGGCCGGATGGCTTGCGGGTGGAACTGACGATGCCGTTGCAGCCCGTCTAGCACACCACAAACCCCTGTAGGCGCTGCCGAAGGCTGCGATCTTTTGATCTTTATAGAAACAAGAGCAAAAGATCGCAGCCTTCGGCAGCTCCTACAGGGACCGGTGTTACACATCAGATGTAACGTCTCTAGATTGGCCGCCCGGACCTCGCAAGACTATCGTTGCTCAAACTCAATGGATTGAGGTGATCGCACCATGGAAGCATCCGTACACACCTGCAAAGCAACCCCTGCCGACGCCGGCATCGTCAGTCGCATCATCGAGCGCTCCATCCGGGTCGGTTGCGTCCCCGACCACCGCAACAACCTGCGAACCGTTGCCAACTGGACCCACAACAAGACCATCGAACACATTCTTCCCTGGTTCACCGACCGGCGGTTGTACCTGAACATCGCGCTCTTGCAGGACAAACCCGTGGGTGTCGCCATGGCCTCCAGCAACGGCAAGGTAGCGTTCTGTTACGTACTGCCGGAATGGTTTCGTCGCGGGATCGGGAAAGCGCTGGTGCGCGATCTCGAAGGTTGGTTGATCGGTCAGGGGCTGCGGCATTCACGACTCAACAGCACCCGCACCGGCGAGGCCTTTTACCGGCGCCTGGGTTATCGGGCCTACGCCCAGGCGTTCGCGGTAGCGGGCCTCTATGCCATTCCCATGCACAAACCGTTGGCTGTGGTCTAAATCCTCGGGCTCCCGGTGCGTTTCCAGAACAGGAAAACCTTATTGAGGGGTCGAGAGATGTCCGTCGCTACCAGGCTTGTGCAAGACCAGTCGGCCCGGTTCACTCCGGTGCCGGCCGACACGCTTTATCAGTTCAACGAATCGCCGTTGCTGGCGCGTCAAAGCCAGCAGGAGTCCAACGCCCGCAGCTATCCGCGCCGTATTCCCCTGGCACTCAAGCGCGCCAAGGGCCTGTATGTCGAAGATGTTGAGGGTCGCACGTTCATCGATTGCCTGGCCGGCGCCGGGACGCTGGCCCTGGGGCACAACCACCCGGTGGTGATCGAAGCGATCCAGCGCGTGCTGGCCGACGAACTGCCGCTGCACACCCTGGACCTGACCACGCCGGTTAAGGATCAATTCGTCCAGGACCTGTTCGGCTTGTTACCAAAAGCCTTGGCTGCACAAGCGAAGATCCAGTTTTGCGGTCCCACCGGCACCGATGCGGTGGAAGCCGCGCTGAAACTGGTGCGTACGGCCACCGGCCGCAGCACCGTGCTGTCATTCCAGGGCGGTTACCACGGCATGAGCCAGGGCGCGTTGAGCCTGATGGGCAGCCTTGGGCCGAAGAAGCCCCTGGGTGCGTTGCTTAGTAGCGGCGTGCAGTTCATGCCGTACCCTTACGATTACCGTTGCCCGTTTGGCCTGGGTGGCGCTCAGGGGGTGAAGGCCAACCTCCACTATCTGGAAAACCTGTTGAACGATCCTGAGGGCGGCGTGCAGTTGCCAGCAGCCGTGATCGTCGAGGTGGTGCAGGGGGAGGGTGGGGTCATCCCGGCCGATCTCGACTGGTTGCGCGGCTTGCGCCGGATTACCGAAAAAGCCGGCGTGGCGTTGATCGTCGACGAGATTCAGAGCGGCTTTGCCCGTACCGGCAAGATGTTCGCTTTCGAGCACGCCGGGATCATTCCGGACGTGGTAGTCATGTCCAAGGCAATCGGCGGCAGCTTGCCATTAGCCGTGGTGGTCTATCGCGACTGGCTCGACACCTGGCTGCCGGGCGCGCATGCCGGGACTTTCCGCGGCAATCAGATGGCGATGGCCGCCGGTTCCGCCGTGATGCGTTACCTGGTCGAACACAAGGTTTGCGAACATGCCGCCGCCATGGGCAAACGCCTGAACGAGCACCTGCGCATCCTTCAGCGTGACTTCCCGCAGCTGGGTGATATTCGAGGTCGAGGCCTGATGCTCGGTGTGGAGCTGGTCGATCCGACCGGAGTGACGGATGCCCTGGGTCATCCTCCGGCGTTTGCGCGACTGGCGCCGTTGGTGCAGCGTGAATGCCTCAAGCGCGGCTTGATCCTTGAACTGGGCGGCCGCCTGGGTGCCGTGGTTCGCTTTCTGCCACCGCTGGTGATCACCGCCTCGGAAATTGATCGAGTGGCCGAGATTTTCGGCAGGGCATTGGCCGCTGCCACCGCCAGTCTCTAAATTTCCAGAGCCCTGGAACGTTCCTTCCATATAGCGGCTGCACACAGCGTACAGCCGACCCTGCAGCGATGGAGAGACAGCATGACGTCAGTATTCGACCGCGAGGACATCCTCTTTCAGGTCGTGGTCAACCATGAAGAGCAATACTCGATCTGGCCCGACTACAAAGCCGTGCCCGAGGGCTGGCGTACCGTGGGCAAAAGCGGGCTGAAAAAAGAATGCCTGGCCTATATTGAAGAGACTTGGACCGATATGCGTCCGCTGAGTCTGCGCCAGAAGATGGATGAGCAGGTGGCTGTGGCGCACTGAGTCAACGCCTGCAAACAAAAAGCCCGCTGAGCCGGTCTGGTCAGCGGGCTTTTTCATTCTGTAGGAGCGAGCGATGAGGCCCCGAGAACCAGACACTGCGGTGTAGCTGTCACACCGCGTTATCGTTCTCCGCCTGTAGGCGCGAGGCTTGCCCGCGAACCAGGCGCTGCGGCGTAGCTGTCACACTGAGTTATCGTTCTCCGCCCGTAGGAGCGAGGCTTGCCCGCGAACCAGACACTGCGGATTATCTGTCATACCGCGTTATCGTTCTTCACCGGCAAGCCTGGCTCCTCCGGGAAGAACGATAAAGCGGTGTATCTGGTGCTATGCACCGCTCAACCCCTTGATCAGCAGATCCACATTTCCTTCCAGTTCCGCCACCGGATCAGCGGCGTCGACACTCAACACTACCAACCGACTCCCGGCCTCCGTAATCGCCGCTTTCACCGCGTCTGAGGGCTGCCGATGATGCAACACCACCGCCACATCATTGTCCTTGAGCGTCGCCTCCAATACCTTCAGCGCCTCTGGCGTCCATTCGGCATCCGGCCGTGCATCGAGCCCAACCAACTCCAGATTGAGTCCGCCGATCAGGTAGCCAAGGTGATCGCTGAGGCTCATCACGCTGAGGTTGTCCGTGGCAGCAAGGCGCGCTTCGCTGTCGGCGCTGAGTTTGAGCAACCGCTGTTTCAGCGTCGCCAGGTTCGCCTCGATCGCAGGTTTGGCCTTGGGGGCCAGGCGCACCAGGTCCGCCGCCATCACGTCGGCCATGCGTCCCATGTTGTTGCTGGCCAGCCACGGCTGACTGTTCAAGCCATCGACCTTGCTGCCCGGCTGCACGGCAATGCCGGGCAGGGCGCCATCCACTGGACGCGCGGCGTCGACTTCGATGATGCGGATGTTGCTGCGCCGGGAAATCGGGTACAGCGGATCGTCCGGCCACAGCGAGCGCAAGCCGATCACCGCATCGGCGCCGGTCGCCAGCTTGGCCAGCGCCGGAGCGCCACGTCCGGTGAAGTAGGCGGTCTGGCGGCTGCCAGGCAGGTTTGCTGGCGCCGCGCGCTCAAGGCTGACATCGGTGCCTCTGAGCAGCACTTCGCCCAGGCCGTAGGTGATCGGCAATGAAGCCAGCACCCGCAAAGGTTTGCTGCTGTCAGCGCCGATGGCGGTTGTGGCCAGCCCGCACAGGGCGAGCGCCAGGGTCAGTTGTCGCAGAGAAAATGACATTTATCCAAGGTTCCCTTTGAGGCTGGGGACGACGCCGCGCGCGATGGCGGCCAGGGCAAAGGCGATACCGGCCACCAGGATGATCGCGGCACCGGACGGGATCGGCAGGTCAAAGACAATCGGCGCGAGAATCCCGCACAGCGTGCTCACTGTGGCGATCAGCACCGAGCACCAGAAGAAGCCCTTCAGTGACTGGCTGAGCAGGCGCGCCGCCGCGGCCGGTATCACCAGTAACGCACCAACGAGGATGGCGCCGATGACTTTCACGGCGGCGACAGTGATCAGCGTTACCAGAATTACGAACAGATAATCCAGGGACTTCACCGCCACCCCGCGCACTGCCGCCAATTGCGGGTTGAAGCTGGCGAGCATGATACGGTTGTACAGTGGCAAGGCCAGGGCCATGACCAGCGAACCGACGATGGCCAGCACCAGCAGGTCATTGCCGTTGACCGTCAGCACCGATCCGAACAGTACGTTCTCGAGGATGTGCACGTTGATTTTGCCCGCCAGGATCAGCAGCAGACTGGCACCCAACGCCAACGACACGGACAGAAACACACCGATCAACGTATCCGGCGCCAGGCCCGTGCGGTTGCGCAGGTAGTTGAGCAAGATGCCGAACAGCAGGCAGTAGCCGAACAAGCTGCCGTATGGCCCGGTGTAGGGTTCGCCCAGGAGGATGCCGATGGCCACGCCGGTCAGTGCCGCGTGGCCCACCGCTTCGGAAAAAAACGCGAAGCGCTTGACCACCACCAGGGTGCCCAGACCGCCCAGCACCGGGCCGATCAACAGGCCGGCGAGCAAGGCGTTGACGACAAATCCATAGGCCAGCGCCTCAGGCAGATAACCCGACGAGGCCCACCCCTGGACCATCAATCGAAAGGCTTCGTAACTCATCAGGCAGCGCTCCGTGGATGGGTCGAAAACAAGGAGAGCAGGCGATCGGGGGTCAGCGCTTGTCGTGGCGTGGCGTCGAACAGCACGCGGCGATTCAGCCCGGTGACGTGATCGGCCAGGCGTCCGACCGCTTCCAGGTCGTGCTCGATCCACAGCACGGTGATGCCCGCCGCACGCCAATCGTCCAGCAAGCGTTCGAACACGCGGATGCCGGCTTCATCAAGGGCCGACATCGGTTCGTCGAGCACCAGCAGTTGCGGCGCCGGAATCAGTCCTTGCGCCAACAACACCCGCTGACGCTCGCCTCCCGACAGCGCGCCCATGCGCCGCTTGCGCTTGTCCTGCATGCCGACCCGCTCCAGCGCGTCGCCAATCGCCTTCGCGTAGTGCTTGCTCAAGCCAAGGAACGCCGGGCGTCGCTGGCACATCGCGGCCATGAAATCGTCAACGGTCATTGGCAGGCCGCGATCGAATTCCAGCGCCTGGGGCACGTAGCCGATCGTTCCCGGCTCGCCTGGCCATTGCAGGCTCAAGCGGCCCTGGTGCGGCATCTGTCCGAGCAGGGTCTTGATCAACGAACTTTTACCGCCGCCGTTGGGGCCTACCAGCGCATGCACACTACCGGGCCTCACTTGAAACGTGACGTGGTCGAGGATGGTCGTGCGACCGAGGGTCAGGCTGATGTCGGCGAAATCCAGGGTCGGACCCGAAACCTGCAGGCGTGAGTCTGCTCGAGATTGCGCTGTGTCATTCAATGATGATATCGCCTGGCTGGACGCCTTCGCGAGCAGGCTCGCTCCCACAGGGGATTGTGCATCGCCCGGGATGGTTGCTTTTGATGTCATGCCCCGGACTCCTGAATCGCCCGCACCACGGTGTTGAGGTTGCCAGTCATTTCCTTTTCGTACTTGTCGGCGGTGTATTCGCCGTAGGAGATATGCGACAGCGGATACAGCTTCACCCCGGATTCGCGCTGGATGGTGTCGACATAGGTGGAGGGGAAATCCATCTCCGAAAAGATCACTTTCACGTCCAGTTCACGCAGTTGGTCGATGGTCTTTTTCAGCTGGCTGGGGCTGGGTTCGATGCCGTGGGCCGGCTCGACCACCGCAGTCACTTCCAGGCCGAATTCGCGCAGCAGGTAATCGTAGGCGGCGTGAACCGTGGCCACGCGCAACTCGGCGTTCGGCGCCGCGGTCAATTTGGCCAGGGCGTCGGCGCGCATCTTGCGCAGGCGCTTGCCGTAGGCGCGGGCGTTCTCGGTGTAGGTCCTGGCGTTGGCCGGGTCGACTTTTCCCAGTTCACGGGCGATATTGTTGACCTGGGCAATCGAGGCGCTGATCGACAGGAAGGTATGCGGGTTGACCACTTTGCCCGCGCCACGCGCGGCGACGCCGGTGGCAGCCAGCAACGGCACGTTTTCGTTGGCCTCGATCACCGGCACGTTCGGCGTTTCACTGGCAGCGATCATACGGTCGGCGAAGTCGTCATGGCCGACGCCGTTGAGCACGATCACGTCGAGCCCGCTGATACGCTTGATATCCTCGGCCCGTGGTTCGTAGGCATGGGGATTGAAGCCGGCGGGAATCAGCGGCACCACCTCGGCCTTGTCGCCGACAATGTTGGCCACATAGCTGTAATACGGGTGCAGGGTGATGCCGATGCGCAGGCGCTTGGCCTCATCGGCGCTGGCCAGGGGTGTCAACAGGCAGGCCAGCAGGCCGATCAGTGACAGGCGCAGGAAAGAACGTAGCGATGAAATAGGCATGGGAAAGCGGTCTTCTCTCGGATGAAGGCGAAGGTTCAGTGCCGGTGCTGGCGGGTCACGCCGGCATCGAATTGCGCGACGACCTGTTGCCAGCCGGCGCCTTCAAGCGTGGCATCGCTGAGGTCGACAGGGGCCTTGAGGTCGGCGGCGCGGTTGAGCCAGATGTCCGGGGCGTCGTCGTTCGCACTCAGGCGCATCAGGAACGAGCCCGCCATGTCGACGCTCTGGCTCTGCCCGAAGTACGCCCCGGCCTCGAGCAATTGCCAGGCATGGCCACCACGACTGACCGAGCTGGCGTCCCGGGCAAAGGGGGCAAATCCTTCATCGGCGAGGCTTTCAGGTGTCGGCAGGCTGTGTTGTTCCTGGCGCAGCAGGTGAATCTCATCCAGAGTCACGCGTAAATCGGCGTAGATGCCTTGTTCGGAAGCGCTCAGATCGCGGCGGGCATCCAGTTGATGACTGTTGACGCTGCTCACTTGCGGCGACTCGCCGCGCCAGGCGACTACTGAACCTGCCACCGCCAGGATCATCAGGCACAACAGCAATACATAGAGGGTTTCATGGCCGGCGCCGGCCGGGCGGACGATGTGCGTGGTTGGCGTACTCATGGGCTTTCGATGTCCGCCTGGTCGATCTCGACTACGTGGCCGGGGCCTGCGTCGAACAGCACATAGAACTCGGCACCGGGCTTCTTGAAGGTCAAGGTCGAGTCGGCCCCGAGCTTGCCCGGCACCAAAATGGTTTCGTCGTAGCCGATCACGTCCAGGGTCACGCCAGGTGCACCGCTGCCGTCGGAAAAACCGCCGGTGCACTTGATCTGCTCGGCGTCGATGGCCTTGCACTCGCACATCGGGTTGTGCGCCAGGGCGCTGGCGCTGAAGCCGGCACTAAGTACCAGCAACGCGGCGCTCATAGGGCGGATGAGGTTGATCATGGTTTGCCTCCTTGGGTGGACAGCCAGGCGAGGGTGGCGGGGGAGGCCTGGCTCAGAGGAATGGATGCCTGATGCATGGAGCCGTCCCAGCCTTCCATGGTGATCCACAGTTCGGCGTCGGCCTTGGTTTTTGCCGGGACCGGCAGCATGGCGCCCATACGGTAGGGCGTGCCGAAGAAAATCACTCCGGCGGCGCGCAGGCTGCGGGGCTTGCCGATGCGCAGGTAAGTCGCCTTGACCTGCTCGCGACAGCTGTCGCATAGCGCGGCGTTGAAGCTCTTCATGTAGCCGGCCGGGCCATCGGGCCGTGGTGCTTCATTACGAAGTTCGGCCAGGCGCAGGCTCCAGGGGCCGACCTGGACTTCGCCGATTTCCCGCTCGCCCAGGCCCGTATCACCGCGAAACAGCGCGGCATCGGCGAAGTACTTGGGCATGAAACCCAGCGGCACCAGCAGCAGCAGAACGTTGATGTGGAAACGCCATTTGTGCCAGAAGCGGCTCAGCGTCGAACGGGTTGCGTGCGTGGGGACCTGGCTCATTGGCTGATCTCCGTGGTTCCAGCGCTGCTCGCCGTAGCAGCCTCGTCGCGTGGTCGTTTGTTGCTGCGCTTGAGGGCGTTGGCCGTGGCCAGGGCGGTGCGCTTGGTCCAGATCAGCAGGCCGCTGAGCACCATCATGCTCAACAGCAGGCCGAAGAAGCACCAGATCAGCTTGATCCAGATTCCGCCGAAATCACCGGTGTGCAGCGGACGCATGGATTCGGTCACGAACTCCAGGCTCGAGCGGTCCGACAGCAGGCGCGTGGCGGCGACTTCGCCAGTGTAGGGATTGATGTCGGCTGTCTGGAACATCAGCGGATACCAACTGCGCCCGCCCACCGACAGGTAGCTGTAGGCGTTGGCCGGCATACTCACAAAGCTCTCGTCGAGCCCCGGGATGCGCGCCTTGGCCTCGCGGATCGCCGCCTCCAGGCTGATCATCGGCGTGGGCGATCCATCGGTGGTGAGCGGCACGCTTTCACGCGGGACCACGGCCGCCACCGGCGCGGTGGAGATGGAAATCTGGTTATCGAACATGAACGCTTCGATCAGGAACCAGGTGCTGGTGACGGAAATAACCGCGATGAACCAGATCGACCAGATGCCGCTGAGGCGATGGAAATCTCCCCAGAAAATCCGTGCGCCTTGGCGAATGCGCAGGGTTGGCCGGAAAAAGCCTTTCCAGAAGCGCTTGTACACCACCAGGCCTGTCACCAGGGAGGCCAGCATCGGCAGGCTGAGGAACGACACCAAGTACCAGCCCCAACTGTAGCCGTTGGTGAACGGCACCAGCCACCAGCCGTGCAGGGCACGGGTGAAGGCCTGGAAGTTGAATTGCGGGGCGGGGCCCTGGATGGCGCCGGTGTATGGGTTGACGTACACCGTCAACTCACGCCCATCGGGGTAGTTGACGCGAACGTCCAGCGCGAAATGTGCTTCGTCGGGGCGGCTGATGCTGTCGACGATGATGTCGGGTTCGGCTTGCTTGATCGCGGCAACGATCTGGTCGTAATTGAGCCGTGGCGCGTCATCCGCCGGTTGGCTGGCACGCATTTGCGGATTGGCCAGCCAGACGATCTCCTGGCTGACCACCGCCAGCGTGCCGGTCACACAGACGATCAGCACGAAAAACCAGATCGGCAGTGCCAGCCAGCTGTGGACCAGGAACCAGATTTTTGAGCGGGATTTCTTCGACATGATTGAGGCGTCTTATATCGATGAAGGGCCTCTGCTACGGGCTTCGCAGCGATGAGGTCCATGGACGGTCCGGTCGTGGCTTTTGCCCACGCGACAGGACTGCATCTATATAGGACGGATGAGCACCCGAAATCCCGAAGGGTGATATGAAAGAAAATGTTTCGTGTTTCGTGTTTCGTGTTTCGTCGTAGGAGGTAGGCTTGCCCGCGAAGAACGATAATGCGGTCCGTCAGGTGCACCGCGGCGAACAGTTCGCCGGCAAGCCTGGCTCCTACAAGCCAACAGTGCGTCAGCCTTGCTGAAACATCTCTTTCGCCCGCTGCTCGATCTGCTCCTGGGTCAGATCCTCTTTACGTGTGGCCAGGAACCACAGGTGCCCGTAGGGATCCCTCAAGGTCCCGGAACGGTCGCCGTAAAATTGATCCTTGACCTCTGACACCACGATGCCGCCAGCCTCGATCGCCTGTTTGTAGGACTTGTCCACATCGGTCACGTACAGATGCAAGCCTACCGACGGCGAGTTGTCTGGATTGCTCAGCGGCCCTTGATCGCAGGGTGTGCCGAGCATGATCGGGCAGTCGCCGATGCGCAGTTCGGCGTGGCCGATGCCGCCATCGGGCATGGCCAGGCGCATGACCTCGATGGCGCCGAAGGCTTTTTTGTAGAACTCGATGGCTTCGGCGGCTTTTTGAATGCCCAGGTATGGGGTGATGCTGTGATAACCCTCTGGAATCGGTTTAACGCTCATGATGGTTCTCCCTTTTCTTGTGGATTGAAGATCGCTCTCCAGCCGAACAATTGTAGGAGTTGCCGCAGGCTGCGATCTTTTGTTTTGATCTTCAGCATGTTTCAAGTTTCCAAAAAGATTGTCCCGACGCGCTCCGAACCTGAGGGTTCATCGACACTGTTCAGCCACCAACAGTGAAGCAGCAGATTGCCTGACTTCGTCACGAAGAAACCTTCAAAATACCCTGAACCCCCTTTGAACACGGACCCGCGCCATCAGGCACAGAAGCTGCAATGACCTTCGATAAACACTGTTACCGAGAGTCTTGCATGTCCCAATCTGCCGTTTATCCGATCAACCCGCCGGCCGCCCACCGGATCGCCGACGAAGCCGAAGCGCTGCGGGTAGCTGAACAGGTCGCCGCCATCCTGCTGGAGCAAGATGCGGAACGCGAGCGTTCACGCCAACGAAAAACTGACCGTCGGCGCCACCCCGGTGCCGCACGCGGAAATCCTCGAATTCGTCAAACCGACGCTGGCCAAGGAAGGCGTAGACCTGGACATCAAGGTGTTCACCGATTTCATCCAGCCCAACCAGCAGCTGGCGCTGAAGAATCTCGACGCCAACTATTACCAGTATCGGCCGTTCCTCGATGACTACAACAAGACCCGTCACACCGACCTGGTGCCGGTGGTGGGCGTGCACATCGAGCCGTTCGGTGCTTACTCGACCAAAATCAAAAACATCGCCGAGCTCAAGGACGGCGCCACCGTTTCGATCCCCAACGACCCGGTCAATACCGGTCGTGCCTTGGTGCTCTTGCACGAAGCGGGTCTGATCAAACTCAAGGACCCCGGCAACACCCTGGCGACCCAGCGGGACATCGTTGAAAACCCCAAGCACTTGAAAATCCGTGAACTGGAAGGCGCACTGCTGGCGCGTTCGGTGAGTCAGATCGACCTGGCGTTCGTCTTCGCCAACTACGCCCTGGAGGCCGGGATCGATACCAACAGTGCCTTGATCGTGGAGAAGGGCAAGAGCCTTTACATCGAGTTCCTGGTGGCACGGCCGGACAACATCAACGATCCGGGCCTGCGGAAACTGGCCAAGGCGTTGAACTCCGATGAGGTGCGCCAGTTCATCCTGACTCGTTACAAAGGCCAGATCGCGCCGGGGTTCTAATCTTCGTCGCCTGGCAGACCGCTTCGCGAGCAAGCCCGCTCCCACCTTTTGACCGAGTTCTTCAGGTGGAACCTAGTCGAATGTGGGAGCGGGCTTGCTCGCGAAGGGCTCAACTCATTCTTGGATCGATTCCCGATTCCAGCAGTTGCGCCCCTGGTCCCTGCTCCCCCAGCACATCCCCAAAATTACGCAACGGACAGGCCTCCATCGACAAACACCCACAGCCAATGCAGCCATTGAGTTTGTCGCGCAACAACGTCAACTGATTGATCCGCTCATCCAGATCCCGACCCCACTGCGCCGACATATCCTTCCAATCCGCCGCCGTCGGTGCACGGTTATCCGGCAGTGCCTTGAGTGCCTCGCCAATCTCCGCCAACGGAATGCCCAGCCGCTGGGCCACCTTGATCAACGCCACCCGCCGCAGCACTTCCCTTGGATAGCGTCGTTGGTTGCCCTGGTTGCGATTGCTCCTGATCAACCCCTTGGATTCATAAAAGTGCAGCGCCGTGACTGCGACGCCGCTACGGGCGGCCAATTGGCCGACGCTGAGTTCCTTATGCAGGTTTTCCAAGGTGATCATTTGAAAAATGCCTCTTGACCTTTACTTAACTGGAGGTTTTACCCTGCACACCTTCGGATCGCAAGATTCGCCTTGCACCTGAGTGGGGGATTATTCATGCACGCGCCAGCGAAACATCGCAGCTTCACCCAACTGATCGAATTCGAAATCGAACCGCAACAGCAATCGGCCCTGGTGTCAGCGCTGTCGCGGCAGACCGAGCGTCTGGCCCAGCACCACAGCGGCTTTCTGAGTGCCAGCATCCAGGCCAGCGAAGACGGGCGACGGGTGCTCAACTACCTGCAATGGCAAACCCGCGAGGCGGGGGAGGCGGCGTTTCAGGCGTTCGAAAGCGGGGAACAGGATTTCTGGCAACTGATTCGCGCTCATCAGGCGAAGACCGTGACCTTCGGCTCGTTCCAGGTGCTGCACAGCCTGGAACGCAGCCCCGACCACGGGTTGCACTGCACGCTGGTGGGTTAGATCGACAGTTGCACCAAGCGCTCACCCTGAATGTTTTCTGCGGGCCGGCGTTTGTTCACCGCCAGTTCACCCATCTTGATCAGGCGCGTGCGGGTCACATTGCGGCTCAGCCCCAGCAGGGCGGCGGTGTGCACCTGGTTGTAATGGCTGAAACGATAGGCGGCGCGCATCAAGGCATCTTCGACTTTCTCATGCAGCGCGCCGGCCTGTTGGTCGAAGAGTTTCTGGAAGGCCCGGTCGAGCAGGGCTTCGGCGCAGTCGTCGACCTGGCTGTGATAGTCGTCCTGACGCTCGATGCGCATGTTCGACAGGCGCAGGTCATCGCGTTCGATCACGCCGTTACGGCAAATCAACAGGGTGTGGTGAATCACGTTTTCCAGTTCGCGGATATTGCCCGGCCAACTGTAGCTGCGCAGTTTCAGTTCGGCCTCTTTGCTGATGGTGATGTCGCCGTAACCCAGGCGCTGACTATAGGCATTGATGAAGTGACGCGTCAGCGGCAGGATGTCGCCCGGGCGATCGCGCAGCGGGCTCAGTTCCAGGCTGACGACGTCGAGCCGGTAATACAGGTCTTCGCGAAAGTGCCCGGCGTTGATGGCTTTTTCCAGTTGCACGTTGGTGGCCGCGAGCACGCGCACATCAATGGGAATACTCTTGCGCGACCCCAGGCGTACCACTTCTCGCTCCTGCAGCACGCGCAACAACTTGACCTGGATCGCCATCGGCAAGTCGCCGATTTCATCGAGGAACAACGTGCCCCCGTTGGCTTCCTCGAACCAGCCGGCCTTGGCGCTCAGGGCACCGGTAAATGCACCTTTTTCATGACCGAACAATTCGGCTTCGACCAGGGATTCAGAGAACGCACCGCAGTTCACCGCTACGAATGGCCGGTTACGCCGGGCGCTGAGATTGTGGATATGACGCGCCACCAACTCTTTTCCGGTGCCGGTTTCACCAATGATCAGCACGCTGGCATCACTGGGTGCGACTTGTTGCAAATGCGCCAGCAAGGCCTGGGATTTCGGATCTTCGAAGACCTGCGCCGTGGCGCGTATCGACGTGGCCAGAGCGGGCGAGGGCGGTAAGGTCAGCAGTTGCATGGGGGCACGCTCCTTGATGGGCAAGCTATGAATAGAAAGTCGGAATCGGCAGGGCCTGGTTCAGCGCCCAGTCACCCAGTTCCTGGAGTTTGTAATCCACCGGGTCGTGCAGGGTTTGCGTGCGCAGGTTGCGCCAATGACGGTCCAGGCGCAGCGAGGCATGGGTCGAACGCGCGCCGGTCACCTCGAACAAGCGGCTGCACAACTCCAGGCCATTGCGCGTTGCCGCGACCTTGGCCGCGGCGATGGCGGTGGCGAGATATCCGCGCTCCTCGGCACTGAGGCTAGGACCTTTGGCCCAGGCCTTGTCGAGCAAGTCGGCGGCACGCTCCACCAGCAAACGCACGCCTTCGAGGGCCACCCAGAATTCACCGTAGTGACCGAGCACATAGGGGTCCTGGCTCACTTCCTTGGCAGTGGATTTATGCCATGGCCGGGTTTCGGTCAGTGTGTATTGCCGCGCCTCTTCGAAGGCGCCTTCGGCGATGCCGAGGAACAGGTGAGTAAACGTGAGCTGGGCGATCAGCGGGCGCAGGCAGGCGAACGGCGTACTCAACGGACCCGGATCGAGCAGCAGTTCCGACTCTTCGACCCGTACCCGTTCGAAGGTCGCGCTGCCACTGTCGGTTTGACGCTGACCGATGTTGTTCCAGTCGCTGTGCAGGGTAATGCCGCTACGGCCGCTGGGAATGGCGGCGATCAACAGCTTGCCACCGGCGTTTTCATCCACCGCAGAGGCGATCAGCATTTCTGAGTCGCTGGCGCCGGAGCAAAAACTTTTCTTGCCGGAAAACTCACGCCAGCCGCCGAGGTTTTTCACCACGGTGCGGGTGTCCAGGGGGTTGAGGGCATTACCCCAGAACCAGTTCTTGCGGGCGGTTTGTTCAAACCACGGCTGCCATTGTTCGGGCCGGGCGAACAGGCGCACGGTGGCGAGCATCAGGTGATGGAAGCCGAACACATGGGCAATCGAGCTGTCGACCTTGGCGAACTCGCGCACGATGGCCAAGGTTTCACTCCAGCTCGCACCCAGGCCGCCGAACTGTCTGGGAATGCTCAACGCCAGCAGGCCGCTGTGGCGCAACGCATCGCGTTCAGTCTTGGGCGTACCGCCACGCTCGTCGCGCTCAACGGCGGTCAAGGCAAACCCGGCGGCCAATTGGCGGGCGGTCTGCAACGGGGATATCAGGGCGCTTTGCGGTTTGGCGGTCACGCGGGGATCCTTTTCGGGTCCTGTAGGAGCTGCCGCAGGCTGCGATCTTTTGATCTTGATCTTTGAAATCAAAAGATCGCAGCCTGCGGCAGCTCCTACAGGACGGGTGACGTCAGGCTTTGGCCGGCAACACATCATTGGCGATCATTTCGCCAAACGGCCCGGTAAGGTTGGTGACACCGCGACCGGCCAGGCTGGCGTACGGCTCGGGCAACAGCGGGAACACCAGTTCGGCAAAACGATAGGCCTCCTCGAGGTGCGGGTAGCCGGAGAAGATGAAACTCTCGATACCCAGGTCCGCGTACTCCTTGATCCGCGCGGCCACCTGCCGTGGATCGCCCACCAGTGCGGTCCCGGCACCGCCGCGCACCAGCCCGACACCGGCCCACAGGTTGGGCGAGATCTCCAGGTTGTCGCGACGTCCGTCATGCAGCGCAGCCATGCGCCGTTGACCTTCGGAGTCGAAGCGCGAGAACGACTTCTGTGCGGCGGCGATCGTCTCGTCGCTGATGTGTTCGATCAATTTGTCAGCGGCTTTCCATGCGTCTTCGGCGGTTTCCCGCACGATCACATGCAATCGAATCCCGAACTTCACGGTGCGCCCGTTGCGCGCGGCCCGCTCACGCACATCGGCGAGTTTTTGCGCCACGGCCGCCGGTGGCTCGCCCCAGGTCAGGTAGACATCGACCTGTTCGGCCGCCAGGTCATGGGCGGCATCGGAGGAACCGCCGAAGTACAGCGGCGGATAGGGTTTCTGTACCGGCGGATAGAGCGCCTTGGCGTTCTGTACCCGCAGGTGTTTACCTTCGAAATCCACAGATTCGCCTTGCAGCACCCGGCGCCAGATCTTCAGGAACTCATCGGTAACTTCGTAGCGTTCGCTGTGATCGAGGAAACTGCCGTCGCCACGGTTCTCATCGGGGTCGCCCCCCGTCACCACATTGATCAGGAGCCGGCCATTGGACAGTCGATCCAGGGTGGCGGCCATGCGCGCAGAAACGGTTGGCGAAATGATCCCCGGGCGGATCGCCACCAGGTAGCGCAAGCGTTCGGTCAGCGGCACCAGTGCCGAAGCGATCACCCACGAGTCTTCGCAGGAGCGCCCGGTCGGGATCAACACACCGTGGTAACCGAGGCTGTCCGCCGCCTGGGCCACCTGTTTCAGATAATTAAGCGTTACCGGGCGTGCACCTTGGGTGGTGCCCAGGTAATGACCGTCGCCGTGGGTCGGCAGAAACCAGAAAACATCCATGAACAAATCCTTAAGCGATTTTCAGCAGATGGTTGGGGTGCACGCCGAACAACGGCGCCGCGCGTTCTGCCGCAAGGCGGATGCGAGCCTTCAAGGGCTCACTGGTTATCTGGTAATTGGAGAAATCGGCTTCGGTGGCATACACGCCAATCGGCAAGGTCAAGGCCTGGAAGAAACTGAACAGCGGCCGCAGTTGATGATCGAGCACCAGCGCGTGACGTTCGCTGCCTCCGGTGGCGGCCAGCAGGACCGGTGTGTTGACCAGGGCATTGAGATCGATCAGGTCGAACAGGTGTTTGAGCAGACCCGGATAGGAACCGCGATAAACCGGCGCGGCGACGATCAGCAAGTCGGCGTTTTCGATCGCTTGCAGTTCGGCTTCGATATCCGCTGCCAATTCCTGGCGCGACAGCGCCGCGCCCAGAGGCCGGGCAATGTCACCTAGCTCGATCAGCTTGCTGTCGATCGGCAGTTGCTCGGCCAGCTGCGCCAACAGCGCTTGGGTCAGCACCAGGGTGCGCGAAGGACGCCAGGTACCACCGGAGAGGGCAACGACTTTCAAGGGGCGCGACATGATCAGTTCCTTTTTAAACAGAAGCTCTGCGAGCAGTGGGTAGTCACCGGGTTGAGCAAGAGCTGTACCAATCCCTTGAAGCCCCGATTTATCGGGCTTTCAGCGCTCCGGGCAGGTCGCGCTGTTGATTTTCACGGGCTGTTTGTTGAAGGACTGTTGCCTGGTAAACAGTTGTTCGGGCAACAGTGGAGGCAATTGTTATAAAGCTTGTCTGTTATTCCTCAAAATACAATAAAACGATATTTATAGATCATTAAGAGATAAAAAGGCTGCAAACGGGCTGCATTAGAAAAACCCGATAGCGACTATCGAGAGCGTTGATTTTTGCTCGGCTAAAGGCGCGAGTAGCCTGTGTTCATTGCCCCGAACACAACGCCAGGACGCCGAAAATGAAACCTTTAATCGCCACTTTCTTGCTGCTCGCGGTCTCCGTACTTGCCGGATGTGCCAGCCATGTTTCCCCGGAATTGCGCCCTTACACTGCTGAAGAAACCCGAGAGCTGGCGCTGGAAGCCCTGAATCGTCGCGGCTTGTCCTTCGATGAATACCACGCGAAAAAAGCCGAACTGCTCGGCGAGCCACGGAAAACCTTTGGTTTCGACAAACAGGGCGAGATGAACGCCGAACGAGCTGTACAGCTGCACGGTCGCCAGAGCTGAGCCAAAACTGTACTGCTGGAACTTTCGCCTAACTGTCCATGGGTTTCCCCGGGTGTTCGCGATAGGGTCAATACCTGACTGACCCCGATGGATTGCCACCCATGACACTCTCGCTCGATCTGCTGCTGGGCTTTGCCCTGTTTGCCCTCGTCACCTCGATCACACCGGGTCCGAACAACACCATGTTGCTGGCGTCGGGGGTGAACTTCGGGTTTCAGCGGACCATTCCCCATATGTTGGGCATCACCTGCGGATTCTTCGTGCTGGTCGTGGCAGTGGGGTTTGGGCTCGGCGCGGTGTTCCAGGCGTATCCGCTGCTCTACACCGTGCTGCGTTACGTCGGTGCGGCGTATTTGCTTTACCTGGCGTGGAAAATCGCGCACTCCGGGCCTGTCTCGGACAGCGGCAAAGGCGAGCCCAAGCCGATCAGCTACCTGGGCGCCGCCGCATTCCAGTGGGTCAATCCCAAGGCCTGGATCATGGCCATCGGTGCCATCAGCACTTACACACCGATGCAGGGCTATTTCACCAACGTGGTTGTGATTGCCGCGGTGTTCGCCCTGATCAACCTGCCGAGCGTCGGTGTCTGGGCCGCTTGCGGCACGCTGCTGCGCAATGTCCTCAAGGACCGGCGCTGGTTGCGCCTGTTCAATTGGGGCATGGCCGCGCTGCTGGTGGCGTCGCTGTATCCGATCTTGCTCGATAGCTTTAGCTGACGCATTGCTTCAACCGCTCGCCCGATGCCTGTTAAGCTGGCTCATCAGGAGCGTTCCGACGCACTTTTAAATGAAGTTGTTCTTCTTTAACGGCATCCGATCAGGTATTGGTAACCTTCTGAAAACCGCACGCAGCTCATAAGGCTGCGTTTCGCCGTTTGCAGTCATGAGCTTCCTGATCCCGGAACACGCTCTGCGAGTCTTTTATGAATAAACGTCCGCTGTATTTCGACTATGCCGCCACCACGCCGGTGGATGAGCGAGTCATCAAGATCATGGTCGAGTGTCTGGGCTTTGACGGTAATTTCGGCAATCCGGCCTCCAGCTCCCACGCCTTTGGCCAACAGGCCCGGCAATCGGTAGAGCAGGCGCGGCGCCAGGTTGCCGAACTGGTTGGCGCCACGCCAGAACAGATCGTCTGGACCTCGGGTGCCACCGAATCCAACAACCTTGCCCTCAAGGGTGTGGCCCAGGCGCGCGGCTCGGCCTGCGGCCACCTCATCACCAGCCAGATCGAACACAAGGCCATCCTCGATACCGCCAGGCAGTTGCAGGACAGCGGCGTGGCGGTGACGTACCTGGTGCCGGATGCCGATGGCCTGATCACCGCGCAAGCGGTCAGCGACGCCATGCGCGAGGACACCTTCCTGGTGTCGCTGATGCTGGTCAACAATGAACTGGGCACGGTCAACGACATCCCGGCCATCGGCCAGGTGGTGCGCGAGCGCAATGCATTGTTTCATGTCGACGCGGCGCAAGGCGCGGGCAAGGTTGCGATCGACCTGGCGCAGTGGCCGGTGGACCTCATGTCCTTCTCGGCGCACAAGCTCTATGGCCCCAAAGGCATCGGTGCGCTGTATGTCGGCCCGCGTGCGCACCAGCGCTTGCTGGCGCAGATCCACGGCGGCGGTCACGAAGGCGGCTTGCGTTCCGGTACCCTGGCGACCCACCAGATTGCCGCGATGGGCGCGGCCTTTGCCCTGGCGGCGGCCTCGTTCCATGAAGAAAAAGCCTTGATCGTGCGCCTGCGTGAACGCCTGCTTGAGCAATTGCTGAGCATTCCGGGTGTGCGGCTCAATGGCAGCCTCACCCGGCGCATCCCGCATACCCTGAGCCTGACCTTCAGTGAAGGCGAGTTCAACTCCGCGGCATTGCTCGCCTCGATGGCGTTTTCCGCGACCTCGGCCTGTAATTCCGCCAGTAATGCGCCATCCCATGTGCTGCTGGCCTTGGGGCATGATGCCCGCACGGCGAGTCGCACCATTCGCTTGAGCCTGGGGCGGTTCACCACCGAGCAGGATATCGATCAAGCGGTACAGCTGATTAAAAGCGCCTGCGCCAGTGCTCCGGCATTCTGGCAATAGGGCAACCAGGCGCCGACCCTGATCGGCACTGAACAATAATGACAAGTGGTTAGCAGGAGTCACGATGAATACGCAGTTTACGATCACCGGGTCAGTGCCCCAGCGCCTGGCGCAAACCCGCGAGCTGATGAGCCGGGAGGGTATCCATGCCTTGCTGGTGCCGTCGGCCGATCCCCACCTGTCCGAATACCTGCCGGGTTACTGGCAAGGGCGCCAATGGCTGTCGGGTTTCCACGGTTCCGTTGGCACCCTGATCGTTACCGCGGATTTCGCAGGCGTCTGGGCCGACAGCCGCTATTGGGAACAAGCGAGCAAGGAACTCAAGGGCAGTGGCATTGAGCTGGTCAAGCTGCAACCTGGGCAACCCGGGCCGTTGGACTGGCTGGCCGAGCAAACCCCACAGGGTGGAGTGGTCGCAGTCGATGGCGCGGTGATGGCGGTGGCTTCCGCACGCACGTTGGGCAGCAAGCTTGAGGAGCGGGGCGCACGCCTGCGCACCGACATCGACCTGTTGAGCCAAGTCTGGAGTGACCGCCCGAGCCTGCCGAACGAACCGATCTATCAGCACTTGCCGCCGCAAGCGACCGTCAGCCGCGGCGAAAAACTCGCCAAGCTGCGCGAGACTTTGCAGGCACGTGTTGCCGACTGGCATTTCATTGCCACCCTGGATGACATCGCCTGGCTGTTCAACCTGCGTGGCGGCGATGTGTCATTCAATCCGGTGTTCATCTCTTTCGCCTTGATCAGCCAGCAGCAGGCGACGCTGTTTGTCGCGCTAGGCAAGGTCGATGCGCAGCTGCGTGCGGTCCTGGAGCAGGACGGCGTGACCTTGCGCGACTACAGCGAAGTGGCCGACGCCTTGCGCGCCATACCGGCGGGTGCAAGCCTGCTGGTCGATCCGGCGCGGGTAACGGCGGGCCTGCTGGGTAACCTCGATAGCGCTGTCAAGCTGATCGAAGGCCTGAACCCGACTACCCTGGCCAAGTCCCAGAAGAGCCTGGCAGACGCCGAACACATCCGCCAGGCCATGGAGCAGGACGGCGCAGCACTGTGCGAATTCTTCACCTGGCTCGAATCGGCCTGGGGCCGTGAGCGCATTACCGAATTGACCATCGACGAAAAACTGACCGCGGCACGTAAACGCCGGCCGGGTTACGTGTCGCTGAGCTTCAACACCATTGCCGCATTCAACGCCAACGGTGCCATGCCCCATTACCACGCCACCGAAGAAGAGCACGCGGTGATCGAAGGTGACGGCTTGTTGCTGATCGATTCCGGCGGCCAGTACCTGGGTGGTACTACCGACATCACGCGGATGGTCGCGGTCGGCACACCAACGGCAGAACAGAAACGCGATTGCACCCGCGTGCTAAAGGGCGTGATTGCCTTGTCCCGTGCGCAATTCCCCAAGGGCATCCTGTCGCCACTGCTGGACGCCATTGCCCGGGCGCCGATCTGGGCCGAAAGCGTCGACTATGGTCACGGCACCGGTCACGGCGTCGGCTATTTCCTCAACGTCCACGAAGGTCCGCAGGTGATTGCCTACCAGGCCGCCCCCGCGCCGCAAACCGCCATGCTGCCAGGCATGATCACGTCGATCGAACCGGGCACCTACCGTCCAGGACGCTGGGGTGTGCGAATCGAGAACCTGGCCATGAACCGCGAGGCAGGCAGCAGTGAATTCGGTGAATTCCTCAAGTTCGAAACCCTGACCCTGTGCCCGATCGATACGCGCTGTCTTGATACCTCGCTGCTGAGCGAAGAGGAAAAACAGTGGTTCAACGCCTACCACGCCGAAGTGCGCGAACGCTTGAGCCCGTTGCTCGACGGTGCTGCGCTGGAGTGGTTGAACACGCGAACTGCGGCCGTTTGACCGACTTTGGCCCGGGCGCTGTCTCCAGCGCCCGGGCTCACATTGTCGACTGGGCCCTAGGTTTTTAACTTAGGGCTTCGATGACAAAGTCCAATCGATCCTGGCCGAAGAACAGTTGCTCGCCGACGAACATGCTCGGTGCACCGAATACGCCGCGTTGCACGGCTTTTTCGGTGGTGTCCTTGAGGGCGCTTTTGACATCCTCTTCGGCGCTCAGGGCCAGTATCTCTTCCGGGTCGAAACCGTTTTCGCTCAGTACTGCCCCGACGGTGGCCGGATCATTGAGGTTGCGACCTTCGATCCACAGTGCCTTGAACAGGCAATCGACGAACGCGGCAAAGCGCTCAGGGTGGCGCATCTGCATACCTGTTACGGCACGCATGAGCACCAGTGTGTTGATCGGAAAGTGCGGGTTGATTTTCAACGGCACACCGTAGCGTTTAGCGTACCGATCAAGGTCTATGAACATGTAGCGGCCCTTTGCAGGGACGGTGGCCGGGGAGGCGTTGCCGGTGGCTTTGAACACTCCGCCGAGCAGGATTGGCACGTAGACCAGTTGGCTGTCGGTCTGTTCACAGATCTTCGGTAGCTGGGTATAGGCCAGGTAGGTGGCGGGGCTGCCCAGATCGAAATAAAACTCCACGGTTTTGCTCATCGTCGATGCACTCTTCTTGTTGTCGTAGGGTGGGGCGGATCACCAGCGTTCGCTCCAGGGGCGCAGGTCCAGCTCGAAGGTCCAGGCGTCGCGGGGCTGGCTGTGCAGGTACCAATAGTTCTCGGCGATGTGCTCGGGGTCGAGAATGCCATCCTGGTCCTTGGTGGCGTACTTCTCGGGGAAGCTCTCACGGATAAAGTCAGTATCGATCGCGCCGTCGACCACGACGTGGGCGACATGAATATTCATCGGTCCCAGTTCGCGAGCCATGCTTTGTGCCAGCGCACGAATCCCGTGCTTGGCTCCGGCAAACGCGGCAAAGCCTGCTGCGCCGCGCAAGCCGGCGGTGGCGCCGGTGAACAGGATGGTACCCCGTTGCCGCTTGGCCATGCGCTTGGCCACTTCCCGACCATTGAGAAAGCCTGAGAAACAGGCCATTTCCCAGATCTTGAAATACTTGCGGGCGGTTTCTTCAAGAATGCTGCAAGGCACGTTGGCGCCGATGTTAAACACGAACGCTTCGATCGGGCCGATGTCGCTTTCGATTTGCTCGACCAACGCAATCACATCGTCTTCTTTGCGGGCATCGCAGGCGAAGCCGTGGGCTTCGCCGCCGCCAGCCCTGATGGCATCGACCAGTGGCTGGAGTTTGTCCGCGCTGCGACGGGTCACGCAGGCAACGAATCCCTCCTGTGCAAACCGCTTGGCAATGGCGCCACCCGTGGCATCTCCCGCACCGACAACCAGCACGACCTTCTTATTATTCATTGCCTGGACCCCTTTAGTAAACGATCGTTAACTAAACGAACGTTATGCTACGATTCGACAGGCGTCAAGATCACGGAACCTGAGGGAAGGGCCATGCGTTATTCAGCCAGTCACAAGCTGGAAACCCGAGAGAAACTGCTGCAAAGCAGCGCGCTGTCGGCCAAGCAATCCGGGTTTTCCACGGTGGGGGTCGACGGTTTGATGAAAGCCATCGGCTTGAGTGGTGGCGCGTTCTACAGCCACTTCGCGTCGAAGGACGCGTTGTTCGCTTCCATAGTCGAGCGTGAGTTGCGTCAGAGCCTGGAGCGGCTGGGGGCTGATCGGGGGCGCGACAAATTCGAGCGTTGCCTCAAGCTCTACTTGAGCATGTCCCACGTCGAGCACCCGGAAACAGGTTGTGCATTACCGGCGTTGGGGGCTGAGATCGCCCGCTCCGATCCGCTGATTCGACAGCAGGCTGAGCACTGGATCTGCCAGCTTCAGGAAAGTTGGGCGCGGGTGCTGGAGAGCGACAGTCTTGCTTGGGCGATTCTGTCGCAATGCATCGGTGCACTGGTGGTGGCGCGAATGCTCATCACGCCGGATCTGCAGCGCAGGGTGCTGAAGTCCAGCCATGAGGAGATCGGCCGCCAGTTGGCAGGCCCCAGGACCTGACAACGGCTCAGATCATTTACAGATGACGATCATGCTGCGGCTGGCATAGCCCGCGGGGTTGAGTCCGAACGGATAATCACCCGGCTCTTCCACGGCATCGCCGGATTTGGCGATGACCTTGTAGTTCTTGGGGGCGCACGAGTTGGCGGCGCTGGTGTAGCACTGTTCCCACGAGGACGACAGCCCCGAACAGTTGATATGAATGCCTTTCTTTCCGTGTTTGATCTGGGGTTTGGCGGTCGCCGCGCAGCCCGCAACTGCAAGAACGGCGATCAGTATCAAAATTCGTTTCATTGCTATCCTTGTAGCGTTCCCGGATCTATCGCCCGGTCTGGCAGTATTCGCTTGCGCATGAAGCGTTTTGAGGTCCCTGTCCTGAAAAAGTCCATTTCTGGCACTGGGTTGCGGGCCTAAACATGGCCTAATTGAGCGGTAAATACCAGAGTCTGTGTAAAACCGGTCGTCAATCGGCTGCAACGGCGGGCTTGGCGGCACTGCCCATCGTCATGGTGGCACCGACGGAAGCCAGGATGATGCACAGGATGGCCATCCACTGTGACAAAGACAGGAATTCATGCAGGAACAACAAACCGGACAAGGCACCCACCGCCGGTTCGATGCTCATTAATGTGCCGAAGGTCTTGGCCGGCATGCGCGTGAGGGCAACCATCTCCAGCGTATAGGGAAGGGCCGTGGACAGGATGGCAACACCGATGGCGATCGGAATCAATGACGGGGTCAACAGCGCTGCACCCGCATGAACGATGCCGATGGGGGCGACGAACAGGGCGGCAATCACCACCCCCAAGGCGGCGGTCTGTACACCGTTGTCGGCACCAGCCTTCTGCCCGAAGAGAATGTACAGCGCCCAGCAGACCCCTGCACCCAACGCGTAACCGGCCCCCAGTAGATCAATCCCTTGTGCCGTGGCCCCCGTCGGTATCAATAGCAGCAGGCCGACAGCGGCCAGGGCAATCCATAAAAAGTCGATGGCGCGGCGCGAAGCATAGATGGCAACGGCCAATGGCCCGGTGAACTCCAGCGCGACCGCGATACCCAGGGGAACAGAGCGCAGGGACATGTAGAAGAGGAAGTTCATGCCGCCCAGTGCCATGCCGTAGACAATGACGGTGCGCAGTGATTTTGCGGTGAGCTTCGCTCGCCATGGGCGCAGCAGCAACACCATGATCACGCTGGCAAAGGTCAATCGCAAGGTGGTGGTGCCCTGGGCGCCGATAATGGGGAACATGCTTTTGGCCAGCGAGGCTCCCGACTGAATCGATGCCATGGCTATTAATAGCAGGCCGACCGAAAACAGGGTCGAGGCAAGGCTGCGCGGCTGATCGTTCATTGGGAGGCACCGTCCGAGGTATGGAACTTGAGTGTTGTGCTTGGTATTGGGCAATATACTGCGCAATCGGTGCAGGCGCGTCTATATATAAGCGCTGTTTTTGTGTTCTCGATAGAAAAACCAGATCAATGCTTGACGGCAGATTCTGGAAGCCTATAATTCGCCCCACTTCCGGCGCAGTCGAAACGGAAAACTCCTTGG